>NZ_DATIRM010000415.1:0-6251 GCF_035469765.1 Psychrobacter sp. | reverse complement strand
GTAATGAAGAGCTAGTAGAGTCTTTTAAACAGTATGTTGAAAATTATAATACAGAACACGCTGCTGATATTGAAGCAGGAACCGTTACTGAACTTCAGCCTTCATCAGCGGCTTTTATCGAAAAAGTATCTGGTATTAAATCACGCTATGTGATGGAAAAAGACGGCATCTTAAACCCTGAAATCATGGCACCTGTTATCGCTTATCGTAACTTGGGTGAAGAGCTGTCTATCATGGCAGAAATGGGTGTAGCCGCGTTAAATGATGCCTTGGCTGATGCTGGGCTTGAAGCTAACGATTTAGATGGTATCATCCTTGCTTGCTCAAATTTTCAGCGTACTTATCCAGCCGTCTCTATCGAGATTCAAAATGCGATCGGTATGGTGGGCGGCTTTGCTTATGATATGAATGTAGCGTGTAGTGCCGCAACTTTTGGTCTATCACAAGCACATGGTTCTATCGCATCAGGTCTTGCTAAGCGCGTCGCTGTGGTCAACGTTGAAATTACTTCGGCGCATCTAAACTGGCGTAACCGTGACAGTCACTTTATCTTTGGTGATGTCGCAACCGCTTGCATCGTAGAAGAGCTGGATACGCCTAAAGGCTATGAAATTCTAAATTCTAAGCTATTTACTCAGTTCTCGACCAATATCAAAAACGAATACGGTTTTATGGATCGCTCAGAGTTTTTAGCAGCGCAAACAGAGATGTATCCGGATCTTAAAGAGCCAGTGACCGACAAGCTATTCTTGCAAAATGGTCGTAAAGTCTTCCGTGAAGTCTGTCCAAAAGTGTCAGAGGTCATTACTGAGCATCTACAAGAGAATGATATCCCAACCTCTGATGTAAAAATGATGTGGCTGCACCAAGCCAATGCTAATATGCTAGATTTAATCTTGCGTAAGGTCATCGGTAAAGAAGCAGACAAAGCGATTGTGCCCAGTGTCATTGCTGAATTCGCCAATACTAGCTCAGCCAGCCCAATGATTGTCTTCCATCGCTATAAAGATGACCTTGCCTCAGGTGATTTGGGCGTTATTTGCTCGTTTGGTGCCGGTTACTCTATTGGGTCGGTAATCGTCCGCAAGGTCTAATTTTTAAATCTTAATCTTGATCTCTCATCCTTATCTAAATAGCCAAGAATATTCTTGGCTATTTTTTTTACTCAAATTTCAAGTAAAGTTGATGCTGTATTCAAATTATCAGAAAAAAGCGTCGATATTGTGGAAGCGGCAGAAAAGTTTGTCCATATATTGACAAGATTACTGAGAGGTTTTAATTTAAGCGCAAAAATTTGCTATAATCACGGTCTTATTTCAATTATTCAATTAAAAGTCCTTTTATGAAAGAATCCTTACGCCTGCGTTTAGACCAGATGGTAGACCGTTATGAAGAGGTCACTGCCTTATTATCAGACCCGAGTGTCAACAGTGATAACAATAAATTCCGTGAATTGTCCGTTGAGCATAGTGACTTGATGGATATCACTACTTTATGGCAGAACTATGTTGGTGCAGAAACGGATCAGGCTGAGGCAGAAGCGATGCTAAAAGAAGCTTCAGATCCTGACATGAAAGAGATGATGCAAGAAGAGATTGACAGTGCTCGCAATACTATCGTAGAGATGGAAGAAGCACTTAATGTCATGATGCTGCCAAAAGACCCTAATGATAAGGTGCCTGCATTCCTTGAGATTCGAGCAGGAACGGGCGGCGATGAAGCGGCGATTTTCTCTGGTGATTTGTTCCGTATGTACCAAAAGTATGCGCAAGCTCAAGGCTGGACCCTAGAGATATTGTCAGCAAATGAGGGTGAGCATGGTGGTTATAAAGAAATCATTACTCGTGTGTCGGGCAATAGCGTTTATGGTCGCCTAAAGTTTGAATCTGGTGTGCATCGTGTTCAGCGTGTGCCTGATACAGAAAGCCAAGGTCGCGTGCATACGTCAGCTTGTACCGTTGCTGTCATGCCTGAAGTTGAGATTGATGACACAGTTGATTTAAATCCAGCTGACATTCGTTTTGACACCTTCCGCTCAAGCGGTGCCGGTGGTCAGCACGTGAATACCACCGACTCAGCGGTACGTTTGACACACATTCCAACCGGTACCGTGGTAGAGTGTCAACAAGAACGCAGTCAGCATAAAAACCGTGCGCAAGCCATGAAAATGCTGATTTCTAAAATCCAGCAAGTTAAAGTCCAAGCACAGGTAGATGCAGCTGATACGATCCGTCGCGACTTGGTTGGTAGCGGTGATCGTTCAGAGCGTATCCGTACTTATAACTTTCCGCAAGGGCGTATGACCGATCATCGTATTAACCTGACCTTATATAAGCTTGATTCGATTATGGAAGGTGACTTGGATGAAATCCTTGATGCACTGTTACGTGAACATCAAGCGGACTTGATGGCAAGTATTGGTGGTGCTTAATAATAGATTGATTCATAAGCCCATAAAATAAGAGGCGTAAGCCATGCATATGATAACTAGACCATCGCTAATATTACCGTTTAACAAAATCGCGCTTACTATTGCCGCGATGTTGATAGCGTTTTGGTTATCTGCTTGTAGCATCACGCCTTCATCAACGACAGCAGTGCAGCCAAAACAGACTGATGGTACTGCAATGAATGATAAAAATGACCCTTTTTCTTATCAAGCATGTGTTTATCCGCCTAATGAGATTGTACAAGCGTGCACTGCGAAGGGTGGCGCGTTTTTACAGCAAGGTCGGCTTGGTTGTTATCAATGTCTGGTAACTTATACCGATGCAGGAAAAGCTTGCCAAGACAGTACAGACTGCCAAGGTAAGTGCAAAAACACAGGTGAGTTTATAGCTGCCGATGTCAAAACTCAGTCTGGACAATGCGCTAGTGATAGCAGCCTTTTTGGCTGTTATCAAACGATTGAAAAGGGCGTGGCACAGCCTGCTATCTGTGTCGATTAATTTGGTATTTGTTTGAAATGTTAAGAATGCATAATTATTATGTAGCTGCCTTATTTGAACTTCTTATTTTAAGTCGTTATTTTAAATTTATAATGTTCGTTTATTCCTTTAATTGTCTAATAATTTTGAGAGTGTTATGTCAAAGCCCAACAATCAAAATCAGAACCAAGAGCAAATCCCAGAAGACGCTAACGAGCTGATTGCTCAATTGCAAGCCAAGCTAGATGATATCGTTGCTTCAGGTAAACAGCCTTACCCGAATACGTTTAAGCGCACGGATTATGCCCAAGATTTGCAGACGGCTTTTGAGGGTATCTCAAAACAAGAAATTGCTGATAATGATGCTAAAGGCGAAAAAACACAGGTGAATGTCGCCGGTCGAGTCATGCTTAACCGTGGGGCGTTTATTGTCATTCAAGACATGACAGGTCGTATCCAATTATACGTGGCACGTAAAGAACTAAGTGAAGAGATGCTGGCGAGTATTAAATCATTAGATTTGGGTGATATCGTTGGTGTGTCAGGTTATATCGGTCGCTCAGGCAAAGGTGATTTGTACGTACATATCGAAGAGATAGAGTTATTAACCAAAGCGCTACGTCCAATGCCAAATAAGTTTCATGGACTAGCTGATGTAGAAGCTCGTTATCGCAATCGTCATCTTGATTTGATGACCAATGAGACGACCCGTGATACCTTTATGGTGCGCAGTCAAGTCATTAGCGGTATTCGCAAATTTATGTTGAATGAGCGTTTTATGGAAGTCGAAACGCCAATGATGCACCCCATTCCAGGTGGTGCGGTGGCGCGTCCGTTTGTGACCCATCATAATGCGCTTGATATGCCGTTGTATCTGCGTATCGCTCCTGAGCTTTATCTCAAGCGCTTAGTCGTTGGTGGTTTTGAAAAAGTATTTGAGATTAATCGCAGCTTCCGTAATGAAGGTATCTCAACCCGTCATAACCCTGAATTTACTATGATTGAGTTTTATCAAGCCTATGCTGATTATCATGATTTAATGGATTTGACTGAGCGCTTATTTAACGAGTTGGCGATCGATATCTTAGGTACTACCGAGATTACCTATCAAGAAGAAGCTATTAGCCTAAAAGCGCCTTTCGAGCGTCTGTCTATGTCTGATGCGATTGCCAAATATGCAGAAAACTTTGATATGACCCGTATTAATGATCGTGAGTATCTCGCAGAGTACGCATCGACAACGCTTAAGCAGCAAGTAAAAGATGTCTTTGGTGTAGGTAAATTGCAGACCATTATCTTTGAAGAAACCGCTGAGCATCAACTTCGTCAGCCAACTTTCATTACTGAGTATCCAGCTGAGACATCACCACTAGCGCGCCGTAGTGATGAAAATCCTGAGATTACTGATCGCTTTGAGTTGTTTATTGGTGGTCGTGAGTTGGCAAATGGCTTTAGTGAACTCAATGATCCGGCGGATCAGGCTGAGCGCTTCCTTGGTCAAGTGGCTGAAAAAGATGCAGGCGATGATGAAGCGATGCACTTCGATGCAGAATATATTGAAGCTCTGTCTTATGGTTTACCGCCAACAGCAGGCGAGGGTATTGGTATCGATCGTTTGGTGATGCTATTGACAGACTCTGCTAGTATCCGTGATGTGATTTTATTCCCACACATGCGCCGAAAAAACGACTAATGGTTAACTAGTCTTCGACCAAAGTCGCTTATTAAGTGCGGTTAAGTCATAATCAAATTAGTAAGAAGCCAGACGAATGCGCTGGCTTTTTGCTATAATTAGTATCGAAAAATAGTATTCAAAATACGCACTTTAACTACTTGGAACAATGGATAGCTATGTCGCAGCAATATCAAGTTTTAGCTCGCAAATACCGACCCAAAAACTTTCATGAGTTGATTGGGCAGACGCATGTCTCGCAAGCACTGATTAATGCCATTGATTACAACCGTCTGCATCATGCCTATTTGTTTACTGGTACGCGCGGCGTGGGTAAGACGACGATTGCACGTATTTTATCTAAATGCTTGAACTGTGATACAGGTATTACTAGCACGCCATGTGGCGTGTGTGATAACTGCGTAGCGATTGACCAAGGGCGTTTTATTGATCTGATTGAGATTGATGCCGCCTCTCGTACGAAAGTTGAAGACACGCGAGAACTACTTGATAACGTCCCTTATGCACCAAGTCAAGGTCGCTATAAAGTGTACCTGATTGATGAGGTGCATATGCTGTCGACACATAGTTTTAATGCGCTTCTCAAAACTTTGGAAGAGCCGCCTGAGCATGTCAAATTCTTGCTAGCAACCACTGATCCGCAAAAGCTACCCATTACTATTATTTCTCGCTGCTTACAGTTTGTGCTACGTCCTTTATCGCAAAATCTGCTTAGTGAGCACTTAGCCAATATTTTAACCCAAGAGCAAGTCGGCTATACTCAGCCTGCGCTTTGGCAATTGGCCAGCGCTGCTAAAGGCTCTGTACGTGATGCTTTGTCATTGACCGATCAAGCCATTGCTTTTGGTCAAGGTGCACTTGATGATGTAACGGTAAATGCGATGCTTGGGCTCATTGATGCAGCTGACTTAGTCAGCTTGATCACAGATATTTATCGTCATGATAAGCCTGCCGTCGCGACCCATATTGAGCAGATGCGCGCGCAAATGGTCGATGCGTCGAGTATGTTTGATGGACTTACTGAGCTGCTACACCAGTTGGCATTATGTCAGCTGTTGCCTGAGGTTGCCCTCAACGTCAATGAAGCGCAAGCACAGCATATTAATAAACTTGCCCAGCATATGAGTCCTGATGTCTTACAGCTTTACTATGAAATCGTGGTACAAGCACGTGAAGGCGTTAAACTTGCTAGCACACCGATGCAAGCGCTAGAGATGTGCATTTTACGTCTATTGGCTTTTCGTCCCTTACCTGTCAATGAGATCTTAGCAAACGTACCTGATAGTACGATACGATCCATAGAGACAGTTGCTTCTACGGCTGTATCTAATAAAGAATCATTAAATACTGATCAGCATCTAGCGTCAGCTTCATCATTAGAGTTAACATCAGAATCAGTACCACTGTTACAAGACTATAAGGCTGATTATCAAGCCCAAAGTGAGGTTGAGTCATATCACGCAAGCTATGATAGTGCTGAACTGAGTCAATATGATAATTATGGTAGTGATGAGGAGTTAGCGTTATTAGCTGCTAACATTGGCTCCGAACCTGTTGTTGAGCCTGAACCTGTTGTTGAGCCTGAACCTGTTGTTGAGCCTGAACCTGTTGTTGAGCCTGAACCTGTTGTT
>NZ_DATIRM010000414.1:0-9023 GCF_035469765.1 Psychrobacter sp. | reverse complement strand
CTCAAACAGTTTATCAGCCTCTACTTGAGTCAACAGCTGATCCAAGCGATTGGTGATCACTACCTTGAAAGACGCAGGCTTTAACACAGATAATCTTATATCTTGCTTATCACTCGTCACAGTATGGGGAACAGTGGGTATCTCAATACTAGAGGCTTCAATAATGATCACACTGTCACTAGCGGCATAATAAATGGCGTTTGACATGAGATTGGCGAACAGTCTTTGTAATAAGCTTTCATCTCCTAGCACAGCTTGGAAGTTGCCCGTCTTTTCAAAAGAGATATTTCGATCTTCTGCGATTAGCTCATAGTAATCAATAAGCTTAATGAACATTGACTCGGTATCAACCCGATTGAGCTGTGAATCAGACAGCCCTTTTTGTGTCTTTGCCAGTAGCAACATGTTATTAATCAGCATAGATAACTGCTCTAGGGTGTCATGCTGATGGTGCAGCTGCTCAACATATTCATGGCTCGCTCTAGGCTTACTTAGCATCACTTGGGTTTGAGTGCCAAGCGTCGCTAGCGGAGTACGCAGTTCATGAGCGATATTATCTGAGAACCGCGATAACGATTCAAAATTACTCTCAAGCTTCTCCATCATTAAGTTATAAGACTCAGCCAATGGTCGTAGCTCTAAGGGCATATTACTGACCACCACTCTTTCATGTAGCTTTTCAGGATTAATACCCTTCATCTTTTGGACAATAGTAGAGAGTGGCGCAAACCCCCAATAGACACTTAATGCCGCGATTGACACCAGTAATAGTGTGATCGCGATCAATATCATACTCAGATGACGGTTAAACTGCATGAGATACTGATGATGAACATCGATAGGCAGCGCAATAAGCGCTAAAGTCTCATGGTTTGCAATGATCATCGCTCGATAATGTCTATGATTGATTTTGATCATAAACTGCTGATCGCGATAGTACTGCCATAGTTGTAATAAGCTAAAATCGGCGGGTAGATCATCAATGAAATTACTGGGATCGCTAGACAATAAATTTCCATTTTTGTCTGATATTAGCGTTTTTAAATCATAATCTAACCAGGAAGAATGCAGGTGATTGGCGTCAATTAATGATTGGGACTTTGAAGCTGTTAATGGCTCTATTTCTTCGTCCAAGGCAACCATACGTTTGCGCAGATTAAACGCGGCATGAGTAATAATCTCTGAGTCCATTTGCTCAAAGTGTTCATTAACAGAGCGCTGAACCCATATATAAATAATGACTTGAGAGATGATAACAAATATGGTCAATAAAAAAACAGTGCGCCATAACAGCGGCCAACGTCGATTCTTAAGTTTATATCTCATTTTATTTTAGATCATCTTTGTTAATACCATCGTCGCCCACGCCGACATCTAGCGGCTCTAACCTGTAGCCCATACCGCGTACTGTATGAATCAGCTTGGTGTCAAAACCATCATCGATTTTGATTCGTAAACGTCTGATAGCAACGTCAATGACATTAGTATCACTGTCAAAATTTATATCCCATACTTGCGAGGCAATCACAGTGCGTGGCAGTACTTCACCTTGACGTTCTAGGAACAGCTGTAATAAAGCAAACTCTTTGGCAGTCAGTTTGATAGGGATATCACCTCTATAAACGGTACGTTTAGCAATATCCATTTTTAGATTAGCGATATGTATGACTGTGCTTTTGTAATCTGACTGGTTGGCACGGCGTAGTAGGCTTTTTATTCTGACAATCAGCTCAGCAAAAGCAAAAGGCTTGGTCAGATAATCATCGCCACCAATCTCAATGCCTTTGATCCGATCACTTAAATCATCTTTAGCCGTTAAAAATAAAACAGGCGTATGCTTTCCAGCAGCACGGTAGCGCTGTACCAGCTCAAAGCCACTGACGTCAGGTAACATCACATCCATCAGCACCACACTAAATTCTTCAGTCATTAACGCATGATAGCCATCTAGACCGGTCATATAATGATCCACGATGAAGCCGGCCTCAGTTAAGCCTTTTTTGATATATTCACCAAGTTTTTGCTCGTCTTCTACTAATAGTACTTTCATCGTCGCTCACCTTCATATCATTATAGTTGTCAACAGCGTATCACTAACGTTGTTAGATTATCATCTATATGTTTATCAAAAGCCCTTGTTATAACGGCGCTCTATGGATAAAAGCGGATGCTGGCATTTGGTTCTAACGACAAGAAGATGACAGTGTTGTTTTGTTTCTAACAAAAATTTCATGTCCGTGTCATCTAGCTGTCAGCCACTATTTAGTATTCTAAATCAACGCCACATAGAAGCTTGTTTCAGATATAGGAGGCTTCTATGAGTTAGGCGATTATCTTACTTAAATGATTTATTAATTAATGATCCTCAAAGGGTTTTATATGAAAAATTATAGTTCATTAAAAAAAGCAGCTTTACTTTCAGTATCAATGTTAGTTGGTATGTCAGCGGCCAATGCACACACCACAAACTTAGACGCTTCTGTTCTTAGTAATTGCGATGCTGTCACTAGTTTTGCAAAGAACGCAGATCATAACGATGCACAGATTTCCAGTGCGCAAATGAAAGGTTATGTCGATGCTAGAGTCGCTTGTCAGGTTCAGCACCAAGACCAACATTTGCAATCTGAAAAATATTTTGTAAAAAAATATGGTAGCGATCGTGATAGCAATGCTGAAGCCATATTAAATGAATACGTTGCGCATTAAAATCCAAAGATGTGAAGATGACAATATTGTAATCTTAATGTCATGTGCCAGTCAGAATGAATAATGTATCATTGAAACTGGCTTAACTGCCTTACCCTTAATCACTTTACCCTCAATAGCTTTTAGTCCAATCAATAGGAATTCATTATGTCGCAATTTAAAGCACTGTCTAAATCAATCGCCCTTACTGCCATCGCTCTAGTTGTATCAACTTCAGCTCTAGCGCATGACCCTAAAATGCATGCTGAAAAAGATCAGATGAACTGTGAAAAGATGGGAAAGCATATGCAGATGATGGAGAAAATGGATCATAGTAAGATGGACATGAACGATCCTGCCATGAAATCGATGATGGCTAATATGAGTAAAATGAAGCAAATGCACCAAAAACATTGTGTTACTACTGACAGCAAATCTTAAAAATTTAACGCTGTTAAATGAGAATGTAAGATTAGCGAGATTAAGTTTTTAGGAGACTATATGAAGTTTTTATTGGGTGCGCTCTTTACTGTATTTGTGGCAATCGTTGGTATGTTTGCGGTTGTCAGCAGTGGTATTGTCAATGTGGGTGCAGACCAAGAGCATAGCCCAATGATGTATAGCTTTTTAGAAACCGCTCGCAATCGTTCAATAGCGAATGCTAGTAAGGACATCATTGTTCCAGATTTAGAACAAGTAGATATGATTAGCACTGGTGGCGCGGACTACAAAGATATGTGTGCAGGCTGTCATTTGTCTCCTGGGGTAGAAAGCACCGATTTTAGTGCAAGTTTATATCCTAAACCGCCTAACTTTACCAAGACTGATGTTATTGAACGTTATCAAACGAAAGCGGGTGCACAGCAGGGTTTTTGGGCGATTAAACATGGCATCATGGCTTCTGGAATGCCCGCTTGGGGCGCTTCGCACGATGATGATAGGATGTGGGCAATGGTCGCTTTCATTAGATCGTTACCTGACTTAAATGAAAATCAATACACCATGCTAACGACTCGGTTAGACGACGATATGTTGGATATGTCATTTGATGGTGATATGAATATGTCGGATGATGGATCTGGAATGCAGCATTAACCCTTTTTAGGTATGAAAGCACCATAACGGGTATTTCTATTAACAATGCAATACTAAACAGTGCTGTATTTAACATTTATAGTTAAATACATAAGCATTCAAATATAGAGTCTAATTTTTAGGATATCGAGCATAACCATAGACGTTTAGGAGCGATTTGATGAGACGTTACACACACGGGTTTTCTAATGGACATCACTGGTTATCCGGTCGTGTCCTTTTATTGATGGCGACATCGTCACTATCGTTAACGCTAGCCGCTTGCAGCCAATCTAATACCAGTGTCTCTGACTCACAGTCAGTACAAGCTGAGCCTGCTGCTGTCCAAACCTTGCAGGTGCAAGAAGATAAACCTGCTTCGGTAAATACTCCATCAAAAAATCAATCAGAGCTACTTAAATCATCATTACTTAAAAACGTCTCAGCAACGGTCTATAAAGATGCCAACTGCGGCTGTTGTAAAGAATGGGTAGGCTATGCAGAAGGTAATGGATTAAACGCAACCGCGCATGATGTTGAAGATCTGTCCTTATTCAAGGAGCGTTATGGCGTACCACAGCAAATGCGCTCTTGTCATACCACTGTCACAACCGACGGTTTTGTCTTTGAAGGACATGTCCCTGCTAAGCACATGGCACAGTTCTTAGAAAATCCTCCTGCACAAGCGATTGGGCTTGCCGTACCGAGTATGCCTGTTGGCAGCCCAGGTATGGAGTATCAAGGTAAATTCATGCCCTACGAAGTGATGCAGCTTAATAAGGATGGCACCACAGAAGTTTATGCTGCTATTGAGTCTCCTCAGCAGCAACTATAGTATTTCTTGGCGACAATAGCGGCCCTTTGATAAGATTTTTGGCAGACTATTAAAATTATAAGCTCACCCTTTCATAAATTAAATTAGGTCATCATTATGAATAAACAGAACATATTGAACCGCCGACGTTTTTTAACCGGATCCTCTGCTGTCCTTGGTGCCTCCTTAATGCCGACCATTGCCAGCAGCGCATTGGGACATTCCAGTCGCTCGGGCAGTCAGGTCGCTACTATCAATAGTGATCAAAATACTCATAAAGTGCCTATATTGACAGGTAAAGAGTTTGATTTGTACGTCAGTAAACAGTCCGCTATTGTGAACGGTAAAAAGAGCATGGCGACGCTCATCAATGATTCACTGCCAGCACCGACGCTAAAGATGCGTGAAGGCGATACGGTGGTGATACGTGTTCATAATCAGATGGATGAATCAACCTCTATCCATTGGCATGGATTGCTGGTACCTTTTGAGATGGACGGGGTGCCGGGCATTAGCTTTGATGGTATTCCTGCGAACAGCACCTTTACTTATAAATTTGAGCTCAAACAATCAGGCACCTATTGGTATCACTCACACAGTGGATTCCAAGAACAAACCGGTATGCTGGGTGCCATTGTGATTGAACCTAAAGGGCGTGAGCGTCATCCTATCGACGAAGACCACGTTATTGTGCTTAGTGACTGGACCAGCCGCAACCCGCATAATCTACTGAAGCTACTCAAACAGCGAGCAGACTTTGATAACTATCATCTGCCAGACTTCAAGAAGCTACTGTCTGATATTGCCGAAACAGATATGAAAACTGCGTTTGATAAGCGCAAGATGTGGAATCAGATGCGCATGATGCCCACTGATTTTACTGACTTGTCGGGTGAGACTACCTTTACCTATCTTATCAATGGCAAAACAACGGCGGCTAATTGGGCGCAAATCGTCAAAGCAGGACAACGCGTTAAGCTACGCTTTATCAATGCCTCAGCGCAAACCATCTTTGATGTACGCATACCCGGTCTCAAAATGACTGTGGTGGCAACCGATGGTATTGATGTCGCACCAGTTTCGATTGACGATTTTCGTATTGGTGTGGCTGAGACTTATGATGTCATCGTTACCCCGACCAAAGATGCCCATACCATATTTGCCCAAAATATAGACCGTTCAGGCTATGTCGCAGCAACACTTGCAACCAAAGAAGGCGCTCGTGCAGCAACGCCTGCCATGGACAAAGTTGAATGGCTCACAATGGCAGATATGATGGGCGCTATGGGTGCTGATGGTTATAAAGCTAAGCATGCCAAAACAGAATACGATTTTAAGAGTGATATGCGTGTGGACAGTCCACGTATGAACCTTGATGATCCCGGTATCAACCTGCGCAATATTAATAGAGATGTATTGAATTATAGTCAGCTGCGCTCTGTCGATGAGGCAATATTTGCGGAGCAGCGCAAGCCTACCCGAGAGATAGAACTACATTTAACCGGTAATATGGAGCGCTATATCTGGGCGTTTGATGGGGTTAAGTTCAGTGAGGCGACACCGGTCAATATTAAGCCGGGTGAGCGTGTACGTATTACCTTGGTCAATGACACGATGATGAATCATCCGATGCATTTACATGGCATGTGGAGCGATTTGCGCATGCCTAACGGTGAGTTTCAGGTGCGCAAGCATACTATTATGGTGCAACCGGCACAAAAAATCAGCTTTGATGTGACAGGAGAAGCTGGTCGATGGGCATGGCATTGTCATCTACTTTATCACATGGAAGCCGGTATGTTTAGAGAAGTGGCGGTCGTTTAAGCAAATCTTTGATTGATAGGTGAGAGATGAGATGAAAATACATAAAGTAGGTTTACGGTTCGCTGGGGCATCATCATTGGTATTGCTAGCATCATCATTTGCTAACGCTGCTGACCCGTCCACTGCTAAAAAAGACATGATGATGCCAGGCATGGACCATAGCAGTATGGATATGTCAGATATGGACCATAGCAGTATGGATATGTCAGGTATGGATCATGGCAGTATGGATATGTCAGGTATGCAAGGTGGTAAGGCTCCAGCTGATGCTCGCAGTCCTGACTACTCAAACGGCGTTCCCTATGGACGTTATGGTAAGCCTATGATGATGGGTGATATGCCATTATGGGGCGTTTCTGTAGATGATTTAGGCTATCAGTTTGATGACGATCAGATTAATTATGAAGTGGGTGCTTGGTATGGCCTAGATGAGCGTCGCCTCTCTTTACGTAGCGAAGGTAGTGTTCAGACCAAGGGTGATAAAGAAATTGATAGTCTGACCTCGTTGTCTTATTGGAAGCCACTAAGTATCTTCTGGAATGGTTTGGCAGGGGTAGCCTACGATACCGAGAATGATAAGCCTGCCATTATGGCGGGTATTGAGGGCACAGCACCTTATTTTATTGAAACCGATGCAATGGCTTATCTGTACTCTGATGGACAAGTCCGATTGGACCTTGGCGCAGAATACGAGTGGCGTTTGAGCCAGCACTGGGTTGTGATACCGGAAGTAGGACTAACGGCATTTAGTAAAGAGGATAGCGACAACCATATTACCAAAGGCTTTAACGAGATGGAGGCGGAAGTTAGGCTTACTTATGAGACATTAAGTCGCCAACTCGCGCCTTACGTCGGTGTGAGTTATGAGACAGCGCTTGGCAGTGCTCGTGGTCAACGACGTCAACATAATGAATCAATTGATAGCAGTAGTTTGACTGCGGGAGTTAAATTCTGGTTCTAATATTATTAACATAATAGGAGATATACTATGAATGCTTCAGATCAAAACAATATGAATCATCAATCGGGCATGAACCCTTATGTGTAGTTCACCCTGATGATTGTGTCGTCTACGATTGTGATGTACATCATGATGTATTTCAATACTTATGAATGGAGTCATATTTACTTTAGTGAAACCCGAGCTTATATGGCGCTCTACATGGGTGCCGGTATGGCCGTCATTATGCTGGCCTTTATGGGCAATATGTACAAAAAAACCAAAGTTAACTTGATGGTTTATGGGCTAAGTATATTGATGTTTGCCATCGGTATCTGGGGCGTGCGCTCTCAATCAACGGTTGATCAAGTCGATTGGATGCAAGCGATGATACCGCATCACTCGATTGCTATTCTGACCAGCTCAAGAGCAGATATCGAAGACTCACGAGTGCAACAGCTCGCTGACGATATTATTAAGGCGCAAAAGCGTGAAATCGCTGAGATGCAAGCGCTCATTGAAGAGCTGGAATAGACAATGATGTATGTAGATATTATAAAACTATGAAGTTCTAATTAGCTAATTCGGTCTAGTAATGTCATATAAAGCACATATAAAGTAATGTTTTATACATATACTATGTTAGAAAATAATATATAAAACATAGGTGCAATAACCAGTGTATTGGGCATTGTCCACCACATTAGATAAGGAGTAATCATGATATTTCGTCAATTGTACGAACCCCTTTCTAGCACCTATACCTATCTGTTAGGGGACGAGGATACAGGTCAGGCTATCCTGATTGATCCGGTCATCGCGACTATGGATCGTGACTTGGCTGAGGTACATAAATTGGGACTGGATTTGGTCTATACAGTTGACACGCATATCCACGCAGATCACATTACTGCAGCATTAGAAATGAAGCGAGCTGTCGGTAGCAAGATTGCAGCGCCTGCCTTTGACCGTCTGCCGTGTGTGGATGTCGGATTAGAAGAAGGCACGCCTTTACAGGTTGCTGGTATTACTTTGCACCCATTGCATACGCCGGGACACACCGATGGTCATTTTGCGTATCTCTTTAATGAGCGGGTGTTCACTGGTGATGCTTTACTTATCGATGGATGTGGCCGGACCGACTTCCAGAATGGCGATGCCGATGCACTGTATAAATCTGTGCGGCAGAAACTTTTTTCTTTGCCAGACGACACGCTGGTCTACCCTGCGCACGACTATAAGGAGTGCTTTGTATCTTCAATCGCTCAGGAAAAAAAGCGCAATCCACGGCTTGGCGGGGACATAACACTCGAAGAGTTCAAGGTCATCATGAGCAAACTAAACCTACCGTATCCAAAATTCATTGACTATGCTGTCCCTGGCAACCAGCAGTGCGGCGTCTGCCCAGAGGATTTACCAGAAAATTTAGCCACTTACTGTCGTCAGATGATGCAAAGCCCTCAAGGATAATGTTACTGATTTTAAGGGATTCGTCGTTTAACTGTTGTTAATTTATCGGCTCTGATCTTGAAGAGATGTAATTAATGAGCATCTGATATTTCTATGCTTAGCGCGCACACTACTATTAATGCCAATACTATAATCTACGGAGAAATACTATTATGAACGGCATAATGAATGGAGAAATGATGCAGGGAACGATGATGCAAGGGATGGGCTGGGGCT
>NZ_DATIRM010000413.1:0-3128 GCF_035469765.1 Psychrobacter sp. | reverse complement strand
AAAATATCTATAGACGCTAATATTTGCTTAATGATGGCTCGATACGCTTGTGGTGATACCAGCTCCGCACGAACCCGGCGACCGTTTTTTGATTGTTGAAGAGTGACTGCTGGTAGACCATACTTATCTTTAGCAAAGTTATGCATGCGCTGAAATAAATTGGCAGAGTATACAATGTCAGTATTACCACGCGCGACGGCTTTGTACTCTAAAATATCTTCGTATAGCGCTTCAAAATCTTCCTCTGACCATATATCAAGCGGTTGTGCCATTGTAAAATAAAGCCACTCATAGCCTATTGTTTTGATATATTGCAAAATAGATGTATTGCTAGGCGGTTTATTTTTACTCAGTAAGCTTAGTACCCACTCTAATAAAATGGCTTCACTCAAATCAGTATATTGGTGACAGCGTTTTTTAATTCTTTCAATAAGAGTAGGGGGTGTATAGTTTAGCTTTTTCTTTTTAAGCTCTTCGGTCTGTTTAAAGTCTTTATTGAGCTGGATGATCAAATCTGCCTTTCTAACTTCTGCCTTTTTATAACTACTGCTAATCGGTGCTGTTTCCGAAGGAGCCATCGCACTGATGGAGAGCTTTAAAATATTTTTTAGATCATAATCCTGCACTTTGTTTTTATAATTTTGGTTTAATAATTGATTAAAGCCGTGGCTCGGTAGTCCTGCCGTATTTTGGTTGCCGCGCAGTACCGCAACCGAGGCCTGATCGATATCAACGTTATCGAGCATCTCCCAGTGATAGCTGGCATAGTATAAGAGTCTAGACAAAGTGAGCGTGTTGAGTTTCAGGGGCTCGGTCACGATAGCTAATGTGTTGGTAAGATAATGCTCAATTTTTTCCTGTGACAACTGTGCAAGCGCGTGTTTGATATCCTTTTGATCGCTTTGCTGATGGTAGTGTATCAGCCAGCATTGACTAACCAAATCTAGAATAATTTGCTTAGTGTTATACAGCTTGTCACTGTCTTCTACACGCTCGTTACCATAGCGCTTTTGCGCAAAGCGTGGCGATACGAATACCCTTTGGTGGATAAACGCTTGATGCTCTTTAGTAAGTAGTGCCGCAAGCCATCCTTGAAGCATTTGTTTTTCATTGATACCGCCATAAACGATGCCGGAGAATAATAACCAGCCTAAAATCTCATCATGACTATAGTTTGTCGTTTCATACCAATGTTCACGTGCTGCTCGAATGATTTTAGTTAACTCTTTACCACGTGTGACCCAGTCAGCGTTGATAATCAATGTATTGGATTTGGTCGGCTGCGGGGCGATAATTTTAGGGTAGTAATGCTCAGCAAGCATAAAATGCTTATTTTGATAATCAATAAAACTCGTAATCGTTTGCCATGCAATTTTGAGAGCTTTTTTCGATTTATATTCTTTCGCCGATTTGTCATTAACATAGGTTTGAAATTCGCTAAAGCTGCTCTTGTGCAGTGGCATTAGTTGCTCATAAAGATCATTCTGAAACTGACATAATGCTTGGTTCCAATGCAACCATTGTTTATCAAAACAGCGCATATAGGCAGAGGTAGACGTGAATTCACGGTCACTGAGTGTCAATCCTTGTCGATAGTATTTGGCAGTGGACTTTAAAAAGTTGGAGAGCTTATTGTTGCCAGTAGACTGTTTCTGTAGTTTATCCCATTTGGTTTGTAGTTCGGCAAGTAGTAAAACCTCAAGTTTTTTGTCATCGCTACTGTTATCAAGTGCTGAGCGATAAGGAACATATTTCTTTTTTCTGGCATCAAACTTAGCTACATCATTGATGATTTTTGGTAGTTTCACATTATCAATGAGCATGGTTGACCTCAGTGTAGTGTTGCAGTCCGTTGTTATGTATATCATCTAACTCTAACATTCTAGCGATGTATTCAAATGCCTCGCCAACACTTTTGATCTTTGCCTTACTTAATGAGGAAAAACGTCCTAGCCCTTCTTGACGAGCTTTTTCGTGCCCAATGATGGTATTAATAAGCGCCAGATCAACCCCATTTTTTTCAAGTTGGGTACGTACAAAATGACGCGTCCAATAAGGATTTGCATCGAGAATACCTTTAGTCATATGATAGGCATCACCGCGCTTAATGGTTTTTAAGGTATAAAGGCTATCTGATAATAGCCTCAATAATGCGATATCATCACCCAGTCGAATCTCGTCAATGCTTATACTGATCTCATGCTTTAAGGGGTTATTTAACTGATAGTTAATAAGGTAGTTTTTATAGTCATTTAAATACTTCAAAAGAGTAAGACATAGCGGTACTAGGCGATGGTTCTTGACTTTTTTGCTAGGTTTATCGTTGATAATCAGCCATCCCAATTCAAAATCAATGTCACTTGTTTTACCAATGCCATTATTTGGTCGTACCCCTGTCAATAGGCAGAATACAAACCACACAAAAACACTGGTTCTATTGAAATGCACATCAGCGTCCGGGCTGTCATTAACCCAGTTTTTAAGCTTGGCAATTACTTCACGAACATATTCGGGAGTAAGGGCAAACCCCGAGCCTACAGTGCGTTTATACCAAGGAGTGATATAGGAGACATCAAAGCTGTCCATTCTATTCAATACGCTGAGTGCAGATTTGTAATGCGTAATAAGCACCTCGCTACTGTGACTGCTGTAGTATATGGCAGGAGCATGTGGCGCCGGTGTTCGGCAAATGATATCTGCAATGTGGCTGTGACTGTTAGGGGTATAGCGAGAAAGCACTACATGAAGCGCGGTCTCTACTCGATTTAGTGAAAGGTAGGGTAGCCCAAGGCTAGTACGCAGCGTAGCAAGATAAGTAATAAAGTCCTCGTTTGAAGGAATATCAATACCTATTAAATGTTCAATCAACCATAATGGTATAGGGATTTTTATCTCATCATCCTTGTTTTCATGTTGAGCACTGTTGAACTTCTCAGATCTTTTAGTAATACCTAAGTTGTGTTTAATATAAGCACCTCTAGTGCCTATACTAAACACATGCGAATGACCGATATAGCCTGGTGTGAGGAGTGACTTGATTGGTAATGCTGTGAGCATTGATAGCAATAGAATACGGGCACATATTTTATGGTTCAATTGAGGTAAGGATTTGGCATCACGACTTAGCG
>NZ_DATIRM010000412.1:0-1620 GCF_035469765.1 Psychrobacter sp. | reverse complement strand
ATAATGAAGATAAGTCTGCATACTCTGTGCCTTTTGACAGCACGTAACGCTTACTGGTTTCATCATCCATCAAGAAACCCCCAAACGTTTGTGAGACAGCGCTAAACAGAATAATGCTGACAGCAGACAATGCCTTTTCAGCCAACTCTGTCGTATTCAATAGCTCTTTGGCTTTCTCCACACTAGGGCGTGTCCTCATTTTAAAAATGGAGATAAAAATGAGATAAATTGCAGTCAAACAAGGAAAATAGCGCTGTTAATATCGGGATATTACCCAGCTATTTGACGATGTTTGACAAAATTTAGCCATTTTTAGCCATTTTTAGCCCACTTAGATGTCCATCGATTGAATTGAGGACACGCCCTAGTTAAATAAAGCTTAGTGAATGTAAACTTAGTGAGCTGGTGCACCTTCTGATATGACAGTGATTTCTCATAATAAAACGTCACTACGATAAAAGCTGACCAAATCGTTAGCTTTATCAGTATTCCATAGCTTTAGTATATAAATGCGTAACCAGGTTAATTAGACCTTAAAAAATCTGACAGTAGATGCTTTTAATTTATCCTCTTTTAATACCCATCATAATTTCTACCAATCCATAGCTGCAAACTCATCTTTTTCTCGTTACAATACTCTTTATGATGTGCACGTTGTTCGATTGAGCAACGCACCGCCTTTTACCTATCCATTATCCGAGAATCCGATGAGCCATAGACCTCCTGCTGACCTATTAAAAAGCGCTAAACACTGGCGCGAAGATATTAACTTCCGCCAAGACGTACTGGGTAAGCCGTTTGATTTTGCCACCACGTGGGGTATTTTTTCCCCGCAAAAGCTTGATGACGGTAGCCTGATGCTGCTTGATTATGTGGATTTTCAAGCAGATGATGATTCAATAGATTTGGGCTGTGGTTATGGTGTGCTTGGTATGACTGCGGCACGTGAATGTCCAAATGGTCTGCATACGTTAATCGATAAAGACTTTATGGCGGTGGAATATGCGCGTCTTAACTGCGAAAAAAATGGTCTAAAAAATGTCGATGTGCATCTATCCAATGGCTTTAATCATGTAGATAAAGCAAAAGATTTTAGTTTGGTCATGTCGAACCTACCAGCCAAGGTCGGTAAAGAGCAGCATTACCTTTATTTCCTTGATGCCCATGCCCGCATGCGTAAAGGTGGACGCTTTTACGTGGTAACCATTAATGGCTTACGTCAGTTTATGAAACGCTCATTTACCGAAGTCTTTGGCAATAGCGAAAAGATCAAACAGGGCAAGACTTATACGATTACGATGGCGACCAAAGATTAAATACTAGAATCAGACAAACAAAAAAGCACGCTAAATCATAATGATCTAGCGTGCTTTTTTATGCCTAGATTTTTAGAGTTACATTTGTCGTTTCAATAAATATCTACCCAAAAACGCACTGGCAATAATCGGTAATATCACCATCAGTAGCGGCGAAAATCCCGTCGCCAGTGAAACAAAGCCCACTAAGTCCTGCACGTAACTAAATAACAAACCAAATAATAGCGCTACGACGATACGCAATCCTAAACTATGCGTACGTAATGAACCAAATACAAAGGAGCAAGCGACAATCACTAATGAC
>NZ_DATIRM010000411.1:0-2315 GCF_035469765.1 Psychrobacter sp. | reverse complement strand
TCTACTGTCTTAGTTACGTTTTTGTATCGCTCAAATACCTACTATCCTAGTAATTTCTTACGACCTCTAACACGTGCTCCTCCACAATCTGTACTCATATAATCAGTAATATTTAATGACAGGCAGTTGCTATCAATCATTGAGCTTATTTGATGCTCTGATTGATGCGTTTATATGCGCTTGCTTAAAACACTGCACTTACAATATTGTGCTCAAAATATCGTCTACTTATCTCGGAACATACTCAGGAAGTACCTAATCTAAGCCCATAGTTGCTCGGCCTAAATGGCATCTTGGGACAAAAAACTGAATAACCGATTTTATAAAAGACGTTTAAGACGTTTAAGAATTTCCAGGAAAATAAGATGTCAACTTCACCAATGAATGCTGTACCTACTTTAAAACTAAGTGTTTTAGCCATAGCTTTATTTCAAATCAGTAGCGCCTATGCTGACACTGCCAACATAAACAGTTATGATCATAGCGAAGCGCTTCCAACCGCAACCTTACCGACAATCACTGTTTATGCCCCCGTAGCAAGCACCAATATTCTAGGCACAGCTGCAACGCTTGATCGCAATGATATCAATAGCAAACAAGTTGCGACCAGTGATACCGCTACCATATTGACAAAAATACCTGGTATCAATGTACAAAGTGCTGGCGGTATCTCAAACTTACCTGTCATTAGAGGTTTGGCTGACAACCGTTTACGTATTTTGGTAGACGGTGTGGACTCAATTGCTTCTTGCCCAAATAGCATGAATTCACCTCTATCTTATATCGCACCTAGCGCAGTGGCAGACGCTACTGTCTATGCTGGCGTCACACCAGTGAGTGTTGGCGGTAATAGTATCGGCGGTACTATCGTTGTTGAAACCGCAGAGCCAGTATTTTCTGCGGACAGCACTTTAGTCACCTCAGGTGAAGTTGGAGCGTTTTATCGCAGCAATGGTAATGGCTACGGTGCCAACCTTTCAACGACGCTAGCGGATGATACTTTTAGCTTAACTTATAAAGGTAGCTACGCTCAGTCTGATAATTATACTGCTGGTGGCGACTTTAAGTCTTACACAGCAACAGGTAACGGTGATAAACAATTACCCAAAGATGAAGTCGGATCTACCGCTTTTGAAAGCAAAAATCAATCGCTAGATCTTGCTTATAAAAACGGCGACCATTTACTACAAGGCACTTATTTGTGGCAGCGTGTACCAGAGGAGCTATACCCAAACCAGCGTATGGATATGCTTGACAATCAGCTCGATAGAATCAACTTACGTTACAAAGGTGAGTTGAATTGGGGACAGTTAGAAGCACAGGCTTATCATGAAGACGTCGAACACTATATGAACTTTGGTGATGATAAACAGTTCTTTTATAATGACGCCAATGGCATGCCAATGTATACCGATAGCAAAACTATCGGTGCTAACCTCAAAGGTATTATTGATTTGACCAACCAAGGCACAGTGACCGTAGGTGCTGAATATCAAGACTATACGCTCAACGACTTATGGCCAGCCTCTGGTACTGGGATGATGTCACCAAATGAGTTCCAAAATATCAATAATGGTCAGCGCCAACGTATCGGCGTCTATGGCGAATGGGAAAAGCAAATCACGCCGAAATGGACAACTCAAATCGGTGCTCGTTACGAGAACGTACGTACTAGCGCCGATGAAGTCAGTGGCTATAACATGATGGCTAATCAAACTCGTGATAGCGCTAACTTCAACGCTAGTGATCGAAGCACCACTGATAATAATATTGATGCAACCGTGATAGCCCATTATGATATCGATGAACAACGCTCAATAGAGCTAGGCGTTGCCCATAAAGAGCGTACCCCAAGTCTTTATGAGCGATATACATGGTCGACATGGCCAATGGCGGCTATCATGAACAATACTGTGGGTGATGGTAATGGCTATTTTGGTGATCCAAGCCTGCAACCAGAAAAATCCAATACTGTATCGGCGACTTTTGATTGGCGCGCTGCTAATGATAGTTGGAACATCAAAGCTACTCCTTACTATTCAAAAATCGACGACTATGTCGATGCTGTACAGTGGGACTCAGCTACGAACGCACCTGCAGCTACCCAAACAGCAGATCGATACAACGTGCTACGTTATACCAATCAAGACGCTAGAATATATGGCATCGATATCACCGCAGATCGTGACTTAGCCAATAATACTTGGGGTTATTGGGGTCTCTCAGGTTCACTGAGCTACATCAATGGCAAGAACGAAGAAACTGGCTCTGATCTATATAACATCATGCCCTTGAATGGTAGCATTGCACTTAAT
>NZ_DATIRM010000410.1:0-8388 GCF_035469765.1 Psychrobacter sp. | reverse complement strand
GACCTATATGCCAATGAAAAGGCCCATCCTCATAGACAAAATCTACTGGGAAACGTATCTTAGACTCCTTTAATACACTAGAGCGCATAAACTTTACCCAGCAATAGTTTTCAAGATCAAAATATTCATCACCTTGCTTATATGGTATTAGCTCTAAGTTGGATGGAGGATAAGGGAGCTCTGTACGGTTTATACCATCAGAAAATGGTACATAGCCGTAAGTGACTAGATCTGCCTTGGTTGTTGTTGCACAGTTGACACAGGCAGCTATCAAACGTACATCGATGATATCATCGGGGTCGACAAACATTATGTACACACCTGTCGCCATATCAATACCCGCATTACGAGCAGCTGATACGCCTTCATTCTTCAGATGTTTAATAATTTTAATACGCGTATCTTTTAGGTGAGACTGCAGTACTTGCATCGAATTGTCAGTTGAACAATCTTCTACTACGATAATTTCAAGGTTATCATGAGTTTGCATTTTAATGGAGTTCAGACACTCATCAAGATACGACTCAACATTATAAATCGGTACAATGACACTTACTAAAGGATTCTCAGATGCAGTCATGATTGGAACCTTATTCAGATGAAGTTAATATTTTTTGCTATGAGAACCTAGCCATCTTTTTGAACATTGAATTGTTATCTATAAGCTGTTGATAGGTGCCTTGTTCGATGACTCTTCCTTGTTCCATAAGATAGATAACATCGCAGTTTTTAACTGTTTTTAATCGATGGGCTATCATTACAATAGTTTTTTGTCCACTAAGCTCTTGAATGGAGTCCATTATTACTTTTTCTGTAATACCATCTAGAGCACTGGTTGCTTCATCGAAGACCAACACATCTGCTTGATTATATAACGCTCTTGCAATACCAATACGCTGCCGCTGACCACCTGAGAGCTGTACACCTCGCTCGCCAACTTTGGTATCTAAACCTTTAGGTAGGCTATTAACCAATGGCTCAAGGTGGGCTAGCTTAATAGCCTGTTTAACTTTTTCTAAGTCAGTATCTTCACTACATAGACCGAACGCAACGTTTTCAGTAATACTGCCTTCACTTAAAAATATACTTTGTGGTACAAAGCCTATGTTTTTCTGCCATACCTGTAGGTTTTCACCTTCAATGACTAAATCATCAAGCATCAACTGTCCTGCACTTGGAGAAATCAAGCCTAGTATTAAATCAATAGTTGTAGATTTACCCGATCCAGATTCCCCTACAAAACCCACAGTAGAATTAATCGGTATATCAATATTTATATCAATCAATGCCGGCATTTCTTTATCCGGATAGGTAAAGCTCACGTTATTTAGTCGGATGTTCCTAAAGTTTGCTAAATCAATTACTCTCTGATTTTTTATAGCGGAATTAGCACCCTGCTCATTATCTACTAACAATGATGCAAGCAAGTCTTTTTTTATCGAGTCAAAGGCTGCAGTATTACCTCTAATCGTTGTAATACTGTAATACGTTTGTTGTAAAGCCGGTAATAGCTTGAATCCTGCAAGGGCATAAATACCTAATACAGGTAAGACCTGACTTAGATTACCATCACGCGTTATGAGTAAAACCAAAATCAGGCTAATCATTGAGCCAAAAGCGAGTAACTCCATCAAATAGCGAGGAGCATAACTCAGTGCCGTATTCACACCTTGTGCACGAGCAAATACCTTTCCACTTTGTTCAAATTGATGAACAAATTCAGAGCTACGGTTATAAAGCAAGAGATCTTTAATACCCCCAAAGCCTTCATTCATTAGCCGAAAGCGATCGGTTGAAGTAGTTGATATATTTTCACCATACAGTGCAATACGATTACGAATCACTTTATATATAAGAATATAACCACTAGTAAATAATATAATCCCTATACTTGCTATCATTGGATTATAGATAAAAATACTAACTGAAATAAATAACGCTAATACTATCCGAGCGTTCATTTCTATGAATGGTAAAATAATAGAGTTGGTAACTCTGTATGCTTCAGTCGAAATCTGCTTTGTCAGTTGAGCGCTACTACCACTAGCATGAAATAGCCAGTCTTTTTGCAGGTAATATCGATACAAACGATCGCTAAACTCTGTACCAACGGAGAAAGCGAATAAAGATAATCGCCATGTGGTGAAAATAGAGAGGATAGAAGCGAAACCAAGCGTTAGCAGTACAACAAAACCTGTTATAAATAAAAAATCCGTATGTGTGCTGACTCCACTAGCTAGATATAGTTTATTTAAAACTGCATTGGTTTCGAGTAATTGCATATCTGCTACGAGAGCCATAAAAGGGCCGATAGAAGCAATACCTAGCATCTCCATAAAGGCCATAAGCATCATCATCACCTGTAGCGATAGATAACTCCTCCGCTGATCTGGAGTTAATAAAGCAAATAACTCTTTCGCTAAACTAATCATTTTATCTAACCACTCTATTAACGATGATTATTTATATTAGAAATACTTAACATTATATTTGATATTTACACACTCTCTTCTTGGCATTTTTTTAGCTCATTGACAGTTCCAGTGCCTTCTTGATAACCTGCCACAAAATACTTAAATTGCTCTTTTAGCCATCGCACATCGTATTGTCTTGACTTATCATCAAACAAACATAATGTATGCTCAATTTCATCTAAAGGGAAACTGTGCTCCATCGCTTGCATGATTAGTGGATGGTCAGTATTTTTTATATTGTCTTCACCGATGATAAGTTCTTCATAGAGCTTCTCTCCTACTCTTAAGCCAGTAAAGACGACTTCTATATCACCATCAGGGTTTGCATGTGTCTTTAGTTCGTGACCACTAAGATGAATCATTCTACGAGCTAGATCGACGATTTTTACTGGCTCACCCATATCAAGAACAAACACTTCACCGCCAGTTGCCATTGCACCTGCTTGAATAACCAAATTCGATGCTTCAGGAATGGTCATAAAATAACGTGTCACATCAGGATGGGTAACTGTAATAGGCTTACCTTGCTCAATCTGCTTAGTGAACACAGGTACAACAGAGCCCGATGAGCCCAATACATTCCCAAAGCGCACCATACTAATACAGGTATTACCACTATTCTTACTTAATCCCTGACAAACCAACTCCGCTAACCGCTTAGTTGCGCCCATTACATTAGTAGGTCTGACTGCTTTATCAGTAGAGATTAATACAAATGTCTCAACCTTGGCTGAAATCGCCGCCTGTGCACAGTGATAAGTCCCTTTAATGTTATTGATAGCGCCTTCAAACGGATTATGTTCAACCAAAGGAACATGCTTATACGCAGCAGCGTGATATACCGTCTTTATCTGATACTGTTCAAGTATTCTAAAAAGGTTATATTCATTGGTCACATTACCAATAACCGCAATAATATTAGTATCTTGATAACTGATATCATTAGCTTGTAACGCTATCAACTCCTGGTGAATACTATATAGCGCAAACTCTGACAGCTCATATAAAACGATGCATTTTGGTTGGTTTTTAATCACCTGACGACATAATTCACTACCGATAGAGCCACCCGCTCCTGTCACCAACACATACTTATCAGTGATATTCTTTCGTAAAAGGTTTATGTCTGGCTCAACAGTTTGTCTATTTAGCACATCTAATATGTCAACTGGTCTTATATGACTGACCGTCACTCTCTCGTCAGCAAGCTCTCGCAAACTCGGCAAATCTTTTATCTTGACAGAGATATCTGATAAACCGTCCATAATCTGTTTTTTACGGACACGGCTCATAGAAGGCATGGCCAAAATTACTTGTGCTACATTTAGGCTCTCTATCAGCCATGGGAGAGCATGGTCAGCATAGATACGTTTACCATGTAAGTAAGCCCCTGTTAGCTGTTTATCATCATCAATATACGCTACCACATTGTATCTATTATAATGTCTCAGACTTTCTAATAGCTCTCTACCTGCTTCTCCTGCACCATAGATAATCACATTATCGCAACAAGTATCTAGACGATTTTTTTTACCTTTCCTCTGTAGCCATGTCAGTAACGTACGTATAATTAGCCTACTATTCCATAGCCAGATAAAAAATAGAAATAGAAAGGCAATTGGAGCTGAAGACGGCATCGTCTCTAATGGATTAAAATAAATAATAGCTTGATAGATAATAATCAGTAATAGAAACAGTTGTAGTACACGACCCATTACTGCATCAAAAAACCCTCTAGATGCTCCTCTATAAAAGCCTATAAGATGTAGACTAGCAACAGGAATAAATGCATAGAAGGCTAATGCCACAGGGCTGATATATTGAGTGATAGAGCCTTGGCGTAGCGCTAATGCCAAGAGTAAACAAGAAATCGATATGACAAAATCTATACTAAATAAGATAGTGCTTTTAGCAATACGTGGTAATGACAATAAATACACAACCATGCGCTTCGACCATTGATTCAAATCACTGGAAGATTGATAAGCGTTGTTAGGCTCTGTTTTTATAAACATAATATCCACCCAATTAAGTTATATGACTTATGAACGACCAACAATTATAAAAAACTAACTATCGGTTATCTCCATAGGCATAAGTATAATTATAGCTATATTTATCCATAAGGCCTTGCTGTACGTCATTGAGAATAATTCCATCCACATGTACATTGGCTTTATGCATCTGCTTGATGGCGTAAAGCAGTTGCCCTTCTATTGAAGAGTTGAATTTAGTGACAATAAACACCTTATCTGCATGTTGCGCTAACACCATGGCGTCAGAAGCTGCCAATATAGGTGGTGAATCAATGATGATATAGTCGTACTGATTTTTTAGCTCTGCCATCAGATGATTGAACTTCTCCCCTATTAGTAACGACGTAGGATTACTCGTTTGCCGTCCTCGCGATATAAGATCAATCCGCTCTATGCCAGTAGGATTAATAAAACTCTCAATCCCTAGGTCAGATACCTCACTACTATTGGATGGAGTACCGTCAATTGGAGAAAAGCTTCTCTTATCCTGCAGTAAATAATCAGTAAGTCCATCGTCTTGGCTCAAGTTAAACATCTTATGTAGCTCACCTAAGCGCATATCTCCATCAATGATCAGGATTTTCTTGTTCAGCTGTGATAATACCTCGGACAAGTTAGTAGCGATAAAAGACTTACCAACACCTGGGCTTTCCCCACTAATTAGTAAGACTTGCGCGGAATGCCCGACTACTGTTCCCGTCGGCATGCCAAACACAAGGTTTGTTCTTAAGCTTTTAATACCTTCATAACTCAAACCATTATAATCAACATGGGCGAGCATTCGAGCGCTGGCTTTTTTGTTTTTACTGAGTTTTGATAGTAACGGCGAGCGCGGAATCGTCGCAATGACGGGGATGCCAGTGGTAGCCTCTAAGTGCTCTGGATCTTTTACCACATTTCTCGTCAGGTTTTTGAGCAGCACCAACATGATTCCAAACATCGTACCTATTAGCGTGGCGATCATCATAATTTGCGGCTTGTTTGGTGCTATTGCATCAAAGGTACTAGTCGGCAAATCTAAGATACGAGCATAACCAATTTGTCCAGCCTTGACGATTTTGAGTTGCTCATAATTCTTAAGCAGTGTCAGATATATTTCTCGATTAATTGCTGTATCTTCTGATAGCTTTAAGAACTCTCGCTGTATTTCAGGTAAACCTGCAACGGTTCTGCCGATTTCTTGTATTCTGTTATTGAGTACTTTCAGCTGCTCATTAATTTGAACGACCAGTGGATGCTCTTCAGTATAATAGGTGGTTAGATCCGCTTTTTTCAGTTTAAGCTCATTAAGCTGTTCATTGATTCCAGACTTTTCACTTAATAATATTTCAGCCTCTTTACCCACATCAATCGTGCCATAATTTTTACGAAAATTATTAAATAGCGCTTCAGAGGCTTCTAGCTTTTCTTTTAATATAGGTATTTGCGTTTCCATAAAGGCAAGTGTCTTGGTGGTTTCTTCAGAACCGCGAGATTGGTTTTGGCCCACGTAAGATTGGACTATCTGATTAAGTACGGTAGTGACTTGCTCTTGATTTTCACCAGTCATAGACAGCTGAATGACACCGGTTTTTTCGCCCTTCTCTTTAACAGTTAGGGCGTTATTAATAGCATCTGTGGTCGCTTTGACTGTCTGCTTACTGATATTAATAGGATAATCAGCAGTTGGAAGCTCATTGACAGTAATATGAATTTGACCGTCTATCCCTTTAAACTGGTTCATCTGACCAATCTGACCTTTAAAGTCATCAAAACCATTACTCAAAACAAATCCTGCATCGGATCTTGTTAAAGTGAAGGTTTTATTTAAGTAAGCTGGTGATACGTCAAACTGTCTGATTTGTACTAGGCCATTTTCAGTATTTAGTGAAACATTATCGGGTGTATTAACCTGCGTACCAATACGATTGCTTTTGATTTTATCAAAATGATCGATATTGGGATTTGTTAGTCTAATACGTAAGTGCAGTTTATTGACTACAGGCTCTAGAATCATTCCTGACCTGATAAGCTCTGCTTCCGTTTCAGCCTTACTGATTTCTGTACCCACTAATCCTGAAATACTCTCACCAAATGCTTCTACTCCCTGAGAGTTATCCTCAATTTGTATCAGTGCATCTGATTTAAAGGTAGGATTAACATAACGACTATACAGAAACCCTAGTAAAAGTCCCAATAGCGCCATAAGAAGTATGACTTTCCAACCACGTAACAACACTAAAACCAGCGCCATTAAGTCGATATCGTCATTATCTTTTCTGCCCGCAGGCATCGATAGGTCTTTTGAATCCATATTATTCATAACCATATACTCATCGCTTAGTGTTAGTCGCTTAGTGTTAGTCGCTTAATAGCATTCGCTTAACTTCAATTCTCTGACTGCAGTCGCTTTGCTAATTTTATCGGTCCATTGTTCAAGACTATTCACAATATCTTGTCTGCTTGTTTCAAATATTACTTTGTGCTGCTGATATGGGTCGGCGATATCTTTATCAAGCCAGTGACCAATTCGAAAAGTTTTGCCGCGACAATGGGGCCATCGAGTTTCAATCCATTTGGTTTGGCTAGTTGACATAGTCAGAATCAAATCTGCATGATTTACTAATTCTTCATCAATTTGCTTTGCAATATGTGAGTCTATATCTAGATTATAAGTAGCCATTAACTCCACCGCTTTTGCATCAGCAGAGTGGCCGACTAGCGCTGACAAACCAGCAGATTCGATGTGCTTTTCTGGATAGCTGTTCTTTAAGATAGCAGCAGCCATCGGGCTACGACATATATTACCAATACAGACAACTAAGATTTTTTCAAATGCCCCCATAATCAACTCCTATATTCCTGATATAACAGTAATTGCTGATGTTGAAGGAAGTATGGCGCTAATGATACGGTTCCAGCGAGTCAAGCCTGTTGGATCGACATAAAGGATGTCATTGGCTTGCATATCAAAACGGCTAGCTAATGCAAAGCTCGTGATGCTCTGCATATCGACATAATAAATATTGGTGTATTGGCGTTGTGGATTATCCCTAACAATATATACCTTAGCCGCGTTGGCTGTATCAGCATTCAATCCATTTGACTCACCTAGCACATGCGCTAAGCTCAGCCCTTGCTCAGGAATAGCAACTGGCTCAATCTTACCAAATTCACCTAATACATAGACTTTATTACGGCTTTGGCTATTAACGTGAATAGCGTCGCCATCTTGTAGGTAGATTTGATTGGCAGACAGCCCCATTTGACTCAGTGATTGAATGCCAAGCTTATAACTTTTGCCCTGCCGATTTAAGACGATATGGTTTGAGTCACCAGCCTCGGTCGTGCCACCTGCCATAGAGATGGCCCCATATACTGAGATAGGCATATCAGCAATAGCAAACTCACCAGATTGCTTAACTTCACCATCAACGAAAAACTTATTGCCACGATAATTGATAACTTTTACCTGAGGATCAGCGTATTTTAGATAGCGCTGAAGTTGACTTTGTAAGATTGCAGTAAATTGCGGCACACTCATACCGCTGGCTTTGATTCGTCCTATCAGCGGAAACTGTATAAAACCTTGTTGGTCAACAGTCAGACTAGCGGTTGATGCATTAATGTCTGGATAATTAGTGAGTATAATATTGAGAATATCCCCTTTAGCAATCCCATAACTGGTGCGACCAGAAGTTTTTATCAGATGATACAAATCTTGATTTGGGGAGAGGATTTCTTTCTGTGGAAGGTTCGCCAAGCTCAAAGGTTGAATATAAAACTGTATACCATTTTCTGCAGTAAACGCTCCTGATTCAGGTATATTTCCAGACTTAAATCCAGAAATAATCGTACAGCTGGTAAGTAATACCATAAAGAATAAGCAAGACACACTC
>NZ_DATIRM010000409.1:0-3967 GCF_035469765.1 Psychrobacter sp. | reverse complement strand
ATTTTCTTTCAATCGTGCATGTACTTTAGGGTCAAAAAATCGTGACCAAGCAGCAGCAAGATCACGTACTTTCTGTTGTAAAGATACCGCATTAGACTGGGCTTTTAAGAACTCAAAATCAGGATGGTACTTTAGATCCATGATTTTATTAACGATATTAGTGTCGTTGATAAATTCATTCTTGGCAAACATCTCAAATGAGATCGCTAGCATTTGATTCCAAACAAAACGTGCAGAGCCGACAAGATTATTTAAAACAACCTCTTGCTCTACATTAGGCTCAAGCCTAAATTTATACGCTTTGTTGATTTTCATAAATGCTTTCTTTTAAGAGTTTTTATTACAATGAGTGAGATATATAAAAATCGCCATGCGGCCTTTAACCTCCATGTTCACTTGGTTTTTATTACCAAGTATCGAAGAAAGGTATTGGGCGGGGTGCATCATCAGTATTTCAGTGAGTGTGTTGCTGAGGTATGCAAGAGCTTTGATGCTGAGTTAAAAGAATGTAATGGTGAAGCAGATCATATCCACATGCTTATCCAGTACCCGCCAACGGTGCAATTAAGCAAATTGGTCAATCACTTAAAATCAGTCATCGGTAGACGAATGAGGGTTGATTTCATTGACTTGAGGGCTGCTTATGCCAAACCTGTGCTTTGGTCTCGATCATGTTTTGCAAGCTCTTGTGGTGGTGCTCCATTAGAAATTATCAAGCAATACATTCAGAACCAGCAAGGCTAACAAGCGATGCGAAATTCACCGCCACCCTGATGTCGGGTGGCGTCCTCTTTCGCTTTTTTGATAGAACCATACTTGGTAAACTAACTTCTCGATTGAGGAACGTCATTAAAACAGTCTGTGAGACTATTTTAGTGACGTAATACCTAAGGTTATACTCCCAGTAACAGTTGATGAAGTACGTTTTTATCAACGATAACTAGACAGTATTTAGCATCACCTGCATGTAGGGCGGTTCAAGAAGCCTGTTATATTCTAAACATCGCGCCATTTGGTGTTAGACCGACGTAAGCCATTCCTGCTTGGTTCATCCAATGTGGCTGAATAATTCCATGTTGTAAAATAGCATGAACATCTCTGTGAGCTCTTTCTATTTTATATTTTTTGTATAATGAAACGGTACCTGCAACAGCATAAATTTCAGATACCATAGCTCTAGCTTCCCTTGCCGCTTCACATGAAGCCGCCCATACATCAGCAAGCTGCTCATCGGTAAAGGTGTTTTCGTTCTGAGCTTCTTGCCATAGTGTTGCAATACTACTATGTAATTGCGAGCGTTTAGACGCCAATAAAGTTCTACTTTTTGCTATGGCTGCTTGTACTGTGTCACGATCGCGTAGATCTGGACTTTTCCCAGGTGTAACTCTGTCTAAACACATTTTAATTAAATCGTCTGTAGCCGCTTTTAAAACTCCTAAAGCCATTGCAGCACAACCGGCAGAGTTAATGCAGCCGATAGGTAAGCGGCTATATGCATTATCAAGCGCTACTGGACTGCCAAAATCTACAGCATATTGCTCTTTGACAAAGGTATCTTTTATGACTATATCATGACTACCTGTGCCATTTAATCCGCCCACATTCCATGTATCGACTACTTCAACAGCTTTTTTTGGAATGAAAAACAGCTTCAAGTTTGCTCCTGGACCAAGGGTTTTAGGTGAGTTCTCCGAGGTAACCAAACAACGTAAAACAAACCAGTCAGCTAATTCACATCCCGACACCAAGGTCCATTTACCAGAGACCATATAACCTCCGGGAACAGTTTCAGCAATTCCTTCAGGACGTGCCGAGTTGGCATATACATGAGAAGGATCGTTATACACCTCTTGCATACTAGTATTATCCAAATAACGTCCAAATGTACAAGCAAGATGATTGTTCCACACAATCCATGCCACTGACGCTTCAGCACTAGCTAATAATTCATAAACTTTTAATGTTTCTACAGGATTATCTTCCCATCCTCCTAAAGATTTTGGTAGTCCCATTCTGAATAGTTTAAGACTTGAGAGTTGTTCAACAATAGCTGGAGCAAGTTTTCTGGCGCTTTCAGTTTCTTCTCTAGATGAAGTTATTAAGTCAAGGATTTCTTTAGCTGCATCAGTTGGCAGATTATTTTCAATATCTAGTGGAGTGGTATGTTTCATGTTTTAACCTTATTATGTTTAACGTAAATGAAGGAGTTTCAGTTAAATAAGTATTCAGGCTAGAAAGAATCCTTATTTAACTGCTATGCATGCGTTATACGGTAACGATTAAAAAATTTTAATCCACTGATAACTTCTTCTAGAGCTTGATCAGGCTATTAGTGGAATATAATATTCTGTTTAGCTAATTTGCTTTTGCATAGGAATTTTTATACAAAATAGGTGGGTTTTTGACTGGACTTCAAATTCAGTGAGCTTATAGTTAGCATCTACTAAGTCTGTATGACTTTCTAAGTTGACAATAAACCTCCATGTTTTAAATAACAATCCTTGTAATTAGAGTCCCTGTTGATATTCTTATAAAGAATCTAATTTACTGCCGAGACAAAAAAATGCAGTATATTATCTTTACGCTTTCTACATGATTCTCTATAAGTACGAGTAATCCCTTTACTCTCCCGAAAATTTATATAATCCTGCAATCTATCATCTAAGTAAAAGGGCGATAGAATGATAGATTATCATAAAAAGTTATTAATAATCTATCTCGAAGATTGTTTGCTCAATTATGAAGGTGACTATCGTCGAAACAGTCATCCTCAGTTGCACCAACCACTATAATTAATCTTAGATAAATCAGAGACCAAAGTGTAAACACCTCGCTCTTAACACGGCTGCTGCCTACAATAACCAAGCCAGCTATTTGTTCTCAATAGGCCTCATATCATCGAGTGAATCATGTCTAAAAAAATAAATGCCACCACTGGATTCAGTGATGGCCTTTATTTATAACGGTCTTTTTACATAGGTTGAACTGAGTTCTATTTAGTTAATTCAATCGTGCCATTGGCAGTGACTGAAATCGTACTATTACCAGATTCAAAGTTTTGGCTCGGTACCGACGCATCCGCCGACTCAGCTTTCATACTCATTGCATTATACATCGGGCGAGGATAGTTGCTGCCAGTGTTTAGATTGACATTAACGACACGATAGCTGCGCGCATCCCAAGCGCGAGTCATATTTTTTGCTTGCTGCTGAAAGGCGCGTGAAGCATCGGTCATGAGTTTTTGCTCTATCGCATTCTTTTTGATATCTGAGACGCCAAAGCTAAGATTTTCCATAACTAAGGTTTCTTGCAAATCAGCAATTAATTGACTGGTTGCGGTAAAATCGGTACTTTTTAGATCTATATTCGCTTGTCCTGTCCAGCCGATGATTTTGTTGTTTTTATCATAGCGTGGGTAGGTACGTTGTTGTCCTGTGCTTATGGTGACAGTCGGGTAGCGCTTAGCGATTTTTAACGCATTATTAATTGAGGTGTTTAGTGTTGTCGCCAATGCTTTGGCATCCGTTGCCTGTGCTTTTTTATATAGGCTAGCAGTCACTTCATCGTTTTGAATCTCTTCTTTTACTTCTGCCTGAAAAGTAAGTTGGTCGTAGCCTGTTGGCGCTGCATGGGCGCTACCCATTATCGTCGCCAATAAAAATGCTGTACCAGTGGTGAGAGTAACTTTGCTAGTTAGCGTGTTTTTCATCATAATCTCCTGAATGACATAAATGTATTTGAAGCCGTTAATTTAAAAGCCATAAAAATGCATTATATTTATTTGGCATTGTTTATGGCACTTAACCTTCCTAACTAAAATAGCAAAATTTAAAAGTGTCGCTGTGAGAATTTTGTCACTTAAGTTACAGACGCATTTAGTATAAAAAGCAAACAGTTTTACGATTGGGGTTGTAATAATAAAAAATTCTTGTATAATCTGAATCTGGTGGCTCCATTGGTAGCCTCG
>NZ_DATIRM010000408.1:0-2887 GCF_035469765.1 Psychrobacter sp. | reverse complement strand
CTCATACTCTTCTTCTGTTTCGCCTTTCCAAGCATAAACAGAGATACCAGCAGCAGCAATTGCCGCAGCAGCATGGTCTTGAGTTGAGAATATGTTACATGAGGTCCAGCGTACTTCAGCACCTAGCGCGACTAATGTCTCGATAAGGACGGCAGTCTGGATGGTCATGTGGATACAGCCAGCGATTTTAGCGCCTTTGAGTGGCTGGTCAGCTTCGTAGCGACGACGCAAGCCCATCAGAGCGGGCATTTCAGCTTCGGCAAGGGTAATTTCACGGCGGCCGTAATCAGCAAGGCTGATGTCAGCGACTTTATAGTCAGTGAAAGAGGGGTCGATCGTATGGGCAGATGGTGTAGTAGACACTGCGTCCATAATATGCTCCTATCAGTGGTTAACGAATGATAAAAAGAATAAAAACGCAGGTGCCGTTATTTGCGCTGTCAATAACCATTCAATGGTAATCAACAGTTAACCGAGCCTAACATAAGATGCAGTCATGCATTCTTATGGCGCAACACCTCTCGGAGGTCGTTATTGTAATAGATGAATCATCGATTGTCACCTGTTGGATAACATAAATAGCTGACGGTATAGGCACGTAAGATAATAGGCAGTCATTTACAGCGCTAAAAAAATGCCATCAATTAATGAACTTTTATTGTGAATAAATCATACTGCTTTATTTAATGTATGGATCTCTCATTCTTACAGTAAAACTGGTATCAATTACGTTACTAATTCTGAAGATTACACAGATTTAACTTCTCTAGCTGTATCTCAAGATATGAAAGATTCATTAGCGAATATTGCCCCAGATGGCGAAACTGATGTTATTGATTCTAACTTCAAAACTCCATCTGAGTGGCGTTATAGCATAGGTTTTGACTATAACTTCGACAGTGAGCTTTTAGGTAATAACTGGACCTGGTCTGGTGAATATATCTACGTTGATAAGCAAGATTCATTAGCATGGCGTGACTTAAACCGTCAGCTAAGTGGCGAGATGATCAAAGATGGTCGTATTATTTATTAACCAGTTGATGCTACTAGCCAAGATCATTACGATATCTTATTAACTAACGCTGATAGAGGTGGCCATTCAAATGTTATTACCACTAGCTTGAGAAAAAGCTGGGAAAATGGCTTTGATATGAATATCCATTATACCCATCAAAATGTTGTCGATGGCAATACTGGTACTAGTTCTCAGGCAGCTTCTAACTATAAGTACAATGTTTATAGTGAAAGTCGTAATATTGATGCCTTAGATGCGGGTAACTATGAAATTGAACATAGTTTGAAAGTAGCCTCAGGTTACACTAAAGAATTTTTTATAGGATAGCTAATAAGTTGACCATTTGGTCAATTAAAGGGTCTGATTATGTTTAGTATTGAAAATAACAACATCGTAGCACTGGTTGCAGCGGCCAAAGAGGGCTTTGCAAAAGCATATGCCCCCTATAGCCAATTTCAGGTAGGCGCCGCGGCATTAACGGCAACCGGCAAGATAGTTCAAGGGTGCAATGTTGAGAATGCATCTTACGGTTTAACGGTTTGTGCAGAGCGTAACTGTTTAGCACAAGGGGTGATTTCAGGCGAGCAAGCGTTTTCCGCTATCGTTATTTATACCAATCAAGATAAGCTGACGCCGCCTTGTGGCGCTTGTCGGCAAGTCATTGCTGAGTTTTTAGCTCCTGAGGCATTAGTTATGGCCGTTAACCATAATAACGACACAAAGCAATGGACAGTTAATCAATTATTACCTGATGCTTTTATGCCAAAAGATTTATTAGAAAAATAAGGATTTAAATTAATGTTATTACCACAAGAAATAATTCGCATCAAACGTAACGGTGGTTCACTCTCCCAAGAAAAAATACAGTATTTTGTTGATGGCTTAGTAACATTAAATTTTAATGACGCCCAAGTGGGTTCCATGGCGATGGCTATATTTCTACAAGGCATGGAAACGCGTGAAATAATCGACTTTACCATGGCGATGAAAAATTCAGGTGATGTTTTATCCTGGCCCGAGCTTGACGGCCCAGTTGTTGATAAACACTCAACGGGTGGAGTGGGTGACAAAGTTAGTTTTATGCTAGCGGCAATTGTTGCTGCATGTGGTGCTTACGTGCCAATGATTGCAGGTCGAGGCTTAGGTCATACCGGTGGCACTTCTGATAAATTGGAAAGTATAGCTGGCTTTAATGTTCAACCAAGCATTAGCGAATTTAAGCGTATTGTTAAAGATCTTGGTATGGCGATTATTTCACAAACTGATAATTTAGCCCCAGCTGATAAGCGCCTTTACGGTATTCGAGATATTACTGCAACGGTTGAATCTATTCCGTTGATCACGGCTTCAATTCTGTCGAAAAAATTAGCGGAAGGACTTGATTCATTAGTGATAGATGTCAAAGTGGGTAACGGCGCTATGATGTTAAATATTGATGATGCTAGGACATTAGTACAAAGTATTGTCAATGTCGCCAATGGTGCAGGAGTGCTAACTCAAGCGATTATTACTGACATGAACCAAGTGCTTGGCGCTACGGTAGGTAATGCCTTAGAAATGGCTGAAACGGTGAAATATTTAAATGGCAGTTTGCGCGAACCTCGTTTGCATGCGGTGGTGGTTTCACTCGCTAAAGCTATGTTGGTGAGTGCAAAAGTTGCTGCAAATGAAGATGAAGCATTGAAAAAAATCAATGCTGCTTTAGCCTCTGGTGCCGCTGCAGAACTTTTCGGTAAGATGATTCACGCCTTAGGCGGGCCAAGTGACTTTATGAAAGATCCATGGCGCTCAATGCAGCGTGCCAACATTATTGTCGATGTTATCGCGCCTGAGCATGGCTACATCACAGGTATGCAAACGCGTGATATTGGC
>NZ_DATIRM010000407.1:0-2831 GCF_035469765.1 Psychrobacter sp. | reverse complement strand
ACATTTAAACGGTTTGAGTGCGACTGCGAGAGACAGCGTTTAACAGAATCACCAACGGCTATAAAAGCAGTAACAATGGATATTGATATACTGCTTATTAAAGTGGCTCCAGAAAATAGCCTAAGCAAAAATAAAAATTTTGAATCCTCTGAGTGGATAATTATGGCAGATCGTTATCCATTTAAAGCACATGAGAGAGCAGGGATAAAAGAATTAATTTCAAAAGGTTACATTAAGCGACTAAGATATTGTTAAAAATAGGCAAGAATTATCGAAGGCTGATAGCTCTATTAAAGCCTCTCAAAATAAAAGCTGAGCAAAATACCCAGCCTTAAATGACTACTCAAAATAGTTTTGAATCAACTACTGCGCGGTCAAACCACCATCAACGCTAAACTCTGAACCCGTCGAATAGCTTGAATCATCCGACGCTAAAAATAGCACCATGCCGCTGACTTCTTCTGGCTGTGCCACTCGTTTCATCGGAAGGCTCTTGGCAAAAGCTTCAACCGCATCTTTGGTGTCGCCCTGCATAATCATGGGTGTGGCAATAACGCCTGGATGAATGGAGTTAACGCGAATGCCATATTGCGCACACTCAAGCGCCGCCGCTTGGTTACTCTCTAGAATCTTACGGTAATCGTTTAAAGAAGTATCCAAAATAGATTTGTGGGTGGTGATACCCGCATTATTGACCAGCACATCGATTTGACCAAATTTATCTTGGGTCGCTTTAACGACGTGCGTCCAATCGTCTTCACTAGGGCATGTCCCTAATACATTTGTATATTGTAGATAAATATCTTAGTTGCTTTTCTCATCATTAAGCTCGTCTATGTCAGACCGACCAATGACATCTAAATCCTCTAAACAGAGCTTATCGTATTCCTTTCTACAAAAGTCAGGATCGATTTTGCACATTGCTGTTTGTAATTGATCTAAGCGATTTTCTGATTGCTGAATATGCTCGAGCATTTTAGCAAAAGCTTCGGCAACAGGGTCTTGTGACATAGGGTCGATGCCATAAGCTTGAAATGTGGTTTCGCGTGCTGTGTGATTTGCCTGTTTTTTATCTGAAGAGTTCTCTGCACCAGTAGCTTGCGCCGCTTTTTCTTGTTGTTTGGCATCATTAACTTTGGTCGTAATAGGATTGCCTTTTTCGTCATGATGATCTGATATCATACGAGCCGCACTACCAACCATGGTTGCGCCTGCTGGCACTGCTTTGACCACGACGGCATTTGAGCCAATTTTAGCGCCTTTACCGACAGTGAACGGTCCCAATACTTTGGCACCGGCACCAACGATAACACCATCTTCCAAAGTAGGATGGCGTTTGCCATTATTCCAAGAGACACCGCCAAGCGTCACACCATGATAAAGGGTCACATCATTGCCAATCTCTGCCGTTTCACCAATAACAATCCCCATGCCATGATCAATAAAAAATCGACGACCGATTTTGGCAGCAGGATGAATCTCAATACCTGTGATGATACGCGAGCCATAAGAAATCACTCTAGCCGCAAGTTTGTGCTCATTTTGCCAGAGACAATGCGCGCCGCGATGCAAGATAAGCGCGTGAATACCAGGATAGGTCAAGATAACCTCTAGGCTGTTACGCGCGGCAGGGTCGCGGTTAAATACCGCATCAATGTCTTCTTTTAAGTCTCTTTTGATGCGGGTAAGCGATTTGAATAAGGCGGTTGGCAATGACATAAATCATCCTATCGTATTTTTGATTACAATCTATTTAGTTATAGCAGTTTTGCAGTACAAAATATAGCAATGCGCTATAAATAAAAAATCGCCTTTAGATAAAACACTAATCATGGGCGCTTTATCTAAAGGCGATCACTATTATGCTTTAGCTATCACTGACAACATATTTTAGCAGCTCAACAACTTGCTCTGGCGTTTGCGCCCATGCCATTGCCGCGGAATCGACTTCTTTTAGCGGATGGATAATATCTTCAGCATGTAAGGTGATATAAGGTTTACCCAATGCAGCGCAGTAGCCGGCATCGAATGCGGCGTTCCACTGCTTATATTTATCCCCAAAACGAATGATAGCAATGTCGCATTTCTGGATCATGTTTTTGGTGCGAATGGCATTCACCTTTGATGATTTATGATCCCGCCAGAATCCATTGTCATCTTTACCGAGTACATCACCGGCGGCGTCGCTGGCTTCATGCTCGGTCACTGCAGATGTAAAGGTAATAGCAAGACCCTGGTCTTCGGCGCCTTGCATAATTTTCTGTCGCCAGTCGGTGTGTATTTCTCCAGATAAATAAACATTCCAATTCATCGTCAATTCCTTTTTATTATTAAATCATGTCACTTGTAAAATCATAGAATTTGTAAATGATGCTACTGCTGTTAATGCCAAAAAAACTCAACGCCTAAAAATTTGCTGTTAGAAGCTTTAGTCTTTTGCAAGTTTGGCAATCAAGGCGCTTAACAATTGATACTCTTTTTGATCGAGCTGAATACGTGAGCCAAGTCGAGACAAACGCGAGGGCAGTGATTTTAAGTTTGCATTGTCTGCCAGTCCCCGTTGGACCATTAATGCAGTGGTGCGCTCAGTCAGCTGTTGCAATTGTCGCTGAGTTATCGCGGGCTCGTCCCATTGCTGACGCAGATAGGTATTAAGCATCCCTTGTTCTGTCGTCTCTAGGTCGTCAGTTGCCTTTACTGTATTATTCTTGGCTTTGCTGTCAGTTTGTATATGCGTTTGCGTATAAGCATAAATAAAGCTCGCGATCACTTGCACAGCTGAGGCGACATTGAGCACTGGATAGGCAGGATTGGCATCAATTTGGATATGA
>NZ_DATIRM010000406.1:0-2026 GCF_035469765.1 Psychrobacter sp. | reverse complement strand
AGGATAAAGCCCTAAAGTTATGGTGGCGCGCTTTTTACTAACAGGACGAACGTAATCCATTCGCCATGACTTGGCGCCAAGCGTACTAACATATAGGTAAAGGCGTCCACCATCAGCTAACTTGTAAGGCTTATCTTTTGGTTTGGCTTGTTTTACTTGCGAGTCGGTCAGCGCTTTTATTATTATTGCCATTTTGACGGTATCCTGTTTGACGGTATCGGTTAATACCGTCTATGATACCGTTATTTTTACCGTGTACAAGTAGCAGATACCGTTATTAATCGGTGACTACCGTGTATTAAACAATAAAAAACCCTTGAAGCGCGTGGCTTACAAGGGTTTATCGTGTTATATCGTTATGTTTGTTGGTGCGCCCACAGGGACTCGAACCCCGATCGATCGCTTAGGAGGCAACTGCTCTATCCTGTTGAGCTATAGGCGCATAATAGAGTGCTATTGTAGAAAAAAGCACTTATTAAATCAATTAATATCGAGTAAATAGAGCATTTTATCTTTATTTAGCAATACTGATAGCATCAGCGACATCTACTGTCAGCTCGCCTGTTGCTTTTTTGCCTGGCGCATTTGACTTAAATAAGTTTGCCATATCATTTTGATAACCATCAATATTTTCATAATCATGTTTACTTAATATATCTTGCCCTGTACTTGAAAGTAGAAAGTTTCGAAAGTTAAGTGCAATAGGATTTTGGGTTAAGATGACACCATCTACTTTTTCCGTCTCTTTTAACGCATAACTAAAAGAGATAAGACTGAGAGTATTTGTGTTATCGGTTTCACCTTTAGAAGCAACTTCCTCGGCACTACTATCTGCATCGATAGTATCTTCTACCATGCCTTTTTTCACCTTGCTCTGGTTTTGCTTATCTTGTGCTATTTTTAATTCTTCTTGTAATGGTGCTAGGCGTTCTGCTGATAGGCTGTCATCAGCAATAATAATATCTGTATTTACGATAAAGGTAGATGCCTCATTAACTGCTTTGTTATTTGATAGAGTCAACAATGCAGCAGAAGCGACATAACTTGTCATGATTTCTACATTGGGGTAGCGCAATTGGAAGCGTGCAATAACGTCATTCAAAGGTACTTGCAGACTCTCTTTTACTTGTATATGTAAAGAGCTTTTGGCAACAGTCTCTCCATCTTCTTCCGCTGAGGCAGTCGATTTACTCTCATTTGACATGATAGGCAAAGGATCCATGTTTTTACGGTTGCTGGTCCATAACCAAGTAAAGATGGCGATAAAAATTACTAGCAGCAGTATAATAAGCCCCGCCAATAGCAGCTTGTAGTCTTTCATAAGTTATCGCTCTTATCTTGTTTAATATAATCAATGATATAATTGACACACTCCCCCCACTTTCACATGGCTCAAGTGGGGGGATTCTAAAAGCCGAAGCTCTTAGGTGACATCCTCACGGTTGTCACCAGTTTTCTGTTTCAACGGGCGACCTTTACTGCATCCTCCCTCCACAGACAAAACGGCATGTCCTGCCGCCAATATATTACGAGCCGCATTAAAATCTGCGTTCGCTTTATGCCCGCATTTGACGCACTCGAAGTTTGCTTGAGTTTGTCTATTTTCTTTGGCGATATGCTTGCATTTAGAGCAGGTTTGGCTAGTTTATCGTGGATTGATTTTGATTAGCAACCCACCACGCCATTGCTGCTTGTACTCAAGCATATTGACCAGCATGCCCCAGCCTTGATCTAAAATGGATTTGTTTAATCCTGACTTAGCTTTGACATTACGACCTTTATTCTCCATCGTACCGCTGGCTGATTTTGACATATTAGCGACCTTCAAATCCTCACAGGCAATCATGGCGTGGCTTTTGCTGATTGTGGTGGTGACTTTATGCAAGTAGTCATGGCGAATATTGGCGATATGATGGTGCAATTTTTGAATCTTACGATTTTGCTTTTTCCAGTTTTCACTGAATTTTACTTTTTTCGCCAACCCACGTTGCAGCTTGGCAATTTTGAGTTGATTGGCTTTAAAGCT
>NZ_DATIRM010000405.1:0-9771 GCF_035469765.1 Psychrobacter sp. | reverse complement strand
GTCTGATTTCAGCGCAGATTGATAATCCACTGCATTTAGGTGTCACAGAGGCGGGTGTTTATCGTACTGGTTCTGTCAAATCTGCCATCGCGCTAGGTGGTTTATTATTGGACGGTATCGGTGATACGATTCGTATCTCTTTAGCTGCAGAACCAGAAGAAGAGATTAAAATTGGTTTTGATATCTTAAAATCACTTAATATTCGCTCTAATGGCGTCAATTTTATTGCTTGCCCAAGTTGCTCGCGTCAAGAGTTCGATGTGATTAGAGTAATGACTGCGTTAGAGTCGCGTTTAGAGGATATTCGTGAGCCGATGAATTTGTCAGTGATTGGTTGTAAGGTGAATGGTCCGGGTGAAGCGAAAGAAGCGGATATCGGTATCGTTGGTGCGGCACCGAAATCATTGGTCTACCGTATGGGCGAAAAAAGTCATCTGATTGATACTGATAACCTAGTTGATGAGATAGAAGGCATGGTACGTGCCCATGCAGAAGAATTGGCAAAAAAGCGCGAAAACGAGATTATCCGAGTCAGATAATAAAGCGTTTTATCAATAAAAATTATAGAGCTATTGGTTAAAATTTAAAGGATACGACCGTACCATGATTAAAGCGATTAAAGGGTTTAATGATATTTTGCCTGCACAGTCTGCAAAATGGCTGCATTTAGAGTCGATATTGGCTGATGTGCTTGGCAGATACGGTTATGAGCATATTCGCTTGCCTATCGTTGAGCAAACTGATTTATTTGCTCGTGCGATTGGCGGTGCTACGGATATCGTTGAAAAAGAGATGTATAGCTTTACCGATAAATCTGATCCACCAACGCCGCTTACCTTGCGTCCTGAAGGCACAGCAGGGGCAGTACGAGCAGTAAATGAGCACAATCTACTACGCGGCGATACGCCAAAGCTTTGGTATATCGGTCCGATGTTCCGCTATGAGCGTCCACAAAAAGGGCGCTATCGTCAGTTTCACCAATTGGGTGTCGAAAGCTTTGGTAGTGCGTTACCAGATGCCGATGCTGAGCTGATTGCGATGACGCATTTGATGTGGCAAGAGCTGGGTCTAAAAGATGAGATGCGTCTGCAATTGAATAGTCTAGGCGAGATTGATGAGCGACATGCTTATCGTGAAGCACTGGTTGCTTATCTGACTGATAAGCAAGAGCAGTTAGATGAGGATAGCAAGCGTCGCCTGACGACCAATCCACTACGTATATTAGACAGTAAAGAAGCCAGTACCCAAGCGTTATTGGTAGATGCACCCAAGCTTGCTGACTTTTTAGGTGACGAAAGCGTGGCGCATTTTGAGCAAGTGCAAGCTTATTTAACGGAGCTTGGTATTAATTTTGAAATCAACCCGCATCTGGTACGTGGTCTTGATTACTATAATAAAACCGTTTTTGAATGGGTGACTGATAAGCTTGGCAGTCAAGCAACTGTCTGTGCCGGCGGTCGTTATGATGGCTTGGTTGGACAGCTAAAATCTGCTGATAACCGTGATGATAAAGGCGATAATAAACCGGTTAAATCTGAACCTGCGGTTGGTTTTGCCATGGGACTTGAACGTTTATTACTGCTTATGGAAGTGGTTGCTCCTATTGCTGATATACCTGCTTGTGATGTTTTTGTGGTTGCTCATCCTGAAGTTTATAGTGCCGGTATTGTTTATGCGCAGAACCTGCGTTATAGCCGCCCAGATTTGCGCATAAAAATGGCAAGTGCAACCAGCTTAAAAGCCCAAATGAAAAAAGCGGATAAGTCGGGTGCTGCATTGACCGTTATTATCGCTCAGCAAGAGATTGATGATAAAACTATTAGCATTAAAAATATGCAGACCGGCGAACAAAAAACAGCTGCTCAAGATTGGTTGTCAGATAATAGTAACTTTTGTCGCCATAAGTAGCATTGAGTGTAGCACTAGCAATTTAATAACAATTTTATCAGGTAAAAGTATATGGCTCTGACCCCTAATTCGCCGAATGCAGATAACTCAATGCAAGCGCTAAAGCAGTATGGCAGCTATATTGTCACCGTGATTTTATTGGCGTTAGTCGCCTATTTTGGCTGGACTTATTGGCAAGATAATCATGCACGTGTGGATACCGTTGCAGCCGATCAATATGCGGATATTCAACGTCTTAATGAAGAAGTTAGCTTGGCATCGCAAAATCCGGATCTAGAAGCGGAGGCAAAAGCGTCGTTAGAGAAGAGCCGTATTCAGCTAAATAAAAACATCGATACTTTAGTTGGTACTCATGGAGAGTCAGTCTATGCTTGGCAGGCTCTGATGATTAAAGCGCGCCAACAAGTCGACAGTGATGATTTTAAGGCAGCAGGCGAGACCTTTAAAAAAGCCTTGGCTATCGATTTGGGTGATGCAGGTCTAGAGGCAATTACCCGTTTGCGCTATGCGACCACGCTTTTGGCAGCAGGCGATACCAAAGCTGCCTTAGCAGAGGCCAGCCGTGATATGCCAAGCTCATTTGAAGCCAGTCAACAAGAGCTGCTCGGTGATATTTACTTAGCACAAGATAATACAGACTCAGCCATTAAATCCTACAATAATGCTTGGGAGCTGTTACGTGAGCGTCAAGAAACTCGTGCAGTATTGGCATTAAAAATGGAAAGCTTGGGTATTGTTCCTGAACCTATCGCTGAGCAAGCCAGCCTTATTCAAGAGTCTACAGTAACGTCGCAGCCCGTTGCGAGCGAAGGATCAGAAGAGGCGAATACTGACGCTGGTGCATAAAAGCTGCACGCCAACTATAATAGATGTCGCGACACCTAAAACCGTTCTACAAAGGAAGTAGCGCAGTCAGAATAATGATAATAACGAGCACTTATTTGCGCTAAGCTGTTACTATTTATTGCTTACTGAACGCTAATTTATTAATGATTAATTTATTTGTAGTGAGACCTATGATGACTCAAGCTATCCGCTCTAACAAAACTATAAACGCCAAAACCGTGCGCTCAACGGCGATGCACGTAGCTGTCATTGCGATAATGGCAACAGCGGTCATTGGGTGTAATCGAGGTATCAAACCAGTCGTCAATGACCCTGTAAAACTGGTACAAATCGCGCAGCCGATCAGTGTGTTGCAGCCAGTTTTTAGTACTGATGTTGGTAATAAAAACGTCAGTAAAAAGGACCCGCTTGATTTGCAAGTTGGCTATGGCAATACGCAGATTGTCACTGCCTCGCGCGGTGGTGATTTAGTCGGCTTCGATAAAGCCGGTCAGCGTCTATGGTCAGTTGATGTCGGTGATCAAATCACAGGCGGTGTTGCAATAGATGAGCTTAGCCAAACAGCCATTATCAGCACTCGTGGTGGCTTAGTTATGGCATTTGATAGCGCGACAGGTGCAAAGCGCTGGCAACAACAGCTTAGCGGTTCAGTATTAACGCCAGCACTTATCAGCAATAATCGTGTGATTCTGTCAGCTAATGATGGCTTTTTACATGGTTTGTCGCTACAAAATGGTCAGTCAGTTTGGCAGTTTGCCACCCAAGTTCCTGCTATCAGTATACGCGGTAGTGCGGCACCGACGTTATTAGATGCCAAAACTGCATTGCTTGCCACTGCCGATGGACGCTTGCATGCCATTACCGTCGATAATGGCTTACCGCTATGGTCAAGACGTGTTGGCGTGGGCACAGGTAGCAGTGAAGTTGAGCGTATGAGCGATGTTGATGGCATGCCGATTGTAGATAACAATCAGCTATTTGCGATCAGCTATAGCGGTCAGCTGCTCGGTATTGATTTGGCGGCCCGCCAAGTGATGTTTGTTAATGAGCTTGCTAGCTTAAAAGCGCTTGCGGTCAATAATCAGCAAGTGGTTGCCACGAGTTTAGATGGTAAAGTGGTCGCTTACAATCGTAGTAATGGTCAGGTTTTATGGGAAAGTGAAGAATTGGCCTATCGCCATTTGACCAATCCTGTGATGATTGGCAACTATATCGCAGTGGGTGATTTTGATGGGGTAGTGCACCTATTTGACCCAGCCACGGGTAAAATTGTTAGCCGTGTACAGACCAAAGGCGTATTGACCAATTTGCAAGTTCAAGGTAGCCGTTTGATGACTCAAAGTACTTCAGGACAAGTTGCAATTTGGCAGTTGGCACGCTAATAGTTATTATTAGCAGTCTATTTAATAAGCGTTTTTATATTGGTTATATTGTTTATTAATGGGTTGGGCTGATAATAGACATATAAAGAGCTTATAGTGAATAAATTAAACGCTGCACGGTCAGCGTTTAATGCCTTGTAAAATGCTTGTTTACATATTGGCTTTCGCGTACTCTATGCGACCGGTGCATTGTCGGCGTTATCTCTATATAATAGCGATACATAGTACCTATCAATAGTACCCATATATGATTCAGTTATCTGAATATCATTTATTAATTGTTAGATAGTAAGTATTTTTTTTGCTATCGTTTTGTTTTTATCATTCATTTAAATTTACGGTCAACTGCCGCTATTTTCTGCTTTGTTATAACAGTAAAGTAGCTTTGTAAAAGATATTTTACCTAAGTAGTCGCGTTGTCCGTCATTGTGCCTTTCACTGAGAGTAACCCATGAGTATCAAGCCTGTGGTCGCCTTAATTGGTCGTCCAAACGTCGGTAAATCCACCTTATTTAATCAGTTCACTAAAAGTCGGCAGGCATTGGTTGCTGATTTGTCAGGATTGACTCGTGACCGTCAATACGGTGATGCGACCTACGAAGACAAAGCTTTTATTGTCGTTGATACCGGTGGTATTGGTGAAGCGGACGATGGCAGAGGCGATATTGATGATTATATGTCTGAGCAGTCGTATACTGCCATTCATGAAGCAGACATCATTGTGTTTGTGGTTGATGCGCGTGCTGGGCTGATTGGTGCCGATGCCGAGATTGGTAAGTTTCTGCATACCCTTGGCAAGCCTGTCTATGTGGTTGCTAATAAAGTCGATGGCGTGCATGATTCGGCGCCTGCTGAATTTTATGCATTAGGTCTAGGCGAACCATATCCAATGGCGGCAAGTCACGGTCGCGGTGTCGGCAATCTGCTCGAAGTATTAACCGCTGATATGCCTAGTCAAGAAAATATCGTAGAGCCAAGAGGTTTGAAACTTGCTATTATCGGTCGTCCAAACGTTGGTAAATCGACTCTTGTTAACCGTCTGCTTGGTGAAGACCGCGTTGTAGTCTTTGATATGCCTGGTACCACTCGTGATAGTATCTATATCCCATATACGCGTGAAGGTAAAGATTACGTATTGATTGATACGGCTGGTGTTCGTCGCCGCGGTAAAATCGATGAAAAAGTAGAAAAATTCTCAGTTATCAAAACTTTGCAAGCGATTGAAGATTCTAACGTGACCGTTATTGTTATTGATGCTCATGAAGGTATTGTCGATCAAGATTTGCATATGATTGGCTATGCGTTGGACGCCGGTCGTGCGCTAGTGGTTGCGATTAATAAGTGGGATGGTCTGACTGCCGATCAAAAGAACTACATCAAGATTGAGATGGATCGCCGTTTCAATTTTATTCCTTATGTAAAAGTCCATCAAATCTCAGCACTACATGGTACGGGCGTGGGCAATTTGTATCCGTCTATATTGCGAGCTTATCAATCGTCAATGTTTGAGGTATCAACCAACCGTTTGACGCAGATTTTGCAAGATGCTGTTACTGCCAATCCACCGCCAACGGTCGCTGGTCGCCGTATTAAGTTGCGTTATGCGCATATCGGTGGACACAATCCACCCGTTATCGTAATTCATGGTAATCAGACTGGCTCGTTACCTAAGAGTTATCAGCGCTATCTTGAAAATCAATTCCGTCAGGTATTTAAGTTAGAAGGCACGCCACTAAATGTGGTCTTTAAACTGAATGAAAACCCGTATGCTAATAAAAGCGACACACCAACCAAAGCCAAAACTCAACAGTTACGTCAACGTGAACGTAATCGTGCGCAGAAATTTACGACAACAGATAAGCCGAGATTTACCAACAAAGATAAAAAGCGTTAATGTAATCATATTTGCGCTTTTGGGTAGTAGTAGCTAGCAGATAAAAACCCCTTTGATACTAGCTATCATGCTTTTTAAACGTGCCTTGTCATGACGGCTGTATCAGTTGTCATGACATTTTACAATTTAGGGCACTATTCATTAATTGCCTTAAAATATCAATTTTCACTTATAACCGCTATAGAATAGCTGTAATATAATCAGAAGTTGTCTAACTCAGTAGAGTGATATGAACAACCGTCCGCATCAAACACTTCCTACGCTTATCTGGCACTCTATCATGCAGACCATGGTTTTGGCTGTATTGGCAGGTCTTTTAGTGTCTTTTATCTATGGCTTTGTTCACTATTACAAAGACACACGCCAGCATATTCAGGATTTGGCGACGTTACTAACCATCAGCGCAACGGTAGCAGATTCTACCGATATCGTCGATGAACAAATACATTTTTTATTAGAAAAAGAGCAAGGCATTGAGAGTATTTTCTTTTATACCGCCTCTCAGCCTATTGTTGACGCCAATCAATTAAGAGATGACTGGAAAAATGCGTTGTTTGCTAATACAGTCAGCTTTAATTATCCAGTTGTTGGCGATGATTTTACTAACAAAATAATTTCACCGAAAGAAGATTCCTTGGTTGGGTATCTTAATATTACCTTAGATATAGCGATGCTACGTGAAAATTGGATTAGGGACTATCTGCTACTGTGGCTGATGACAACGCTACTGGCGATTATGTGGGCGTTGTTTATCCTACGTAAGCTCAATTGGCCATCAAAAGACATTGCTACGCTGACTCAAGCTTGCGATATCATGATAAAAAATCCAGAGCTTGAGCATTTGCCTATGATTCAGCAGCGTTTTGCGTTTCAGGAGTTGGTACAGATTAAGCAAGCGTTTATAACGCTATTTGAGCGTTTGCAAGTAGCCCAGCAAAGCTATCAAGCGCTTGCGGTTTTTGAGAAGCAAATGCATCATAAGGATTTGTCGCTTGATATGCAACTGCATAATTTTCAAAGCATGATTACCCATGAGCTAAAAACCTCACTAAATGCGATTGTTGGTGGTTTGCAGCTATTGGATGATGCGCATTTAAGTCATGAGCAAAAAGACGCGGTCGATATCATCCGAAATGGTAGTGATCAACTGGTCTTAACCTTAGATCAAATCATCCAGCTAAATCAGATTCAAAAAGGTCAAGTTATCTTACAGGTACATGAGTTTAATCCCCTGCAATTAATTTCTGACCTATTGGCAGATTTTGAGCCTATCGCAAAGCAAAAAGGCTTAGAATTAATCAGCCATATTCATCATATTGATTATATCCTCGAAGGTGATGCCGAGAGGATTAAACAAATATTTTTGATACTTATTAATAATGCCATCAAGTTTACACCGACAGGGCAAATCACCATTACCTCACAATTGACCCATTTTGATAACAGTAATCGTTGGCAGGTTGTCGTAGCAGATACCGGTATTGGTATTGATAGTAATTTTATTAATGATATTTTCAATCCGTTTTTTCAGGTGGATTCATCACAAACTCGTCAATATGAAGGGTCTGGTATTGGTCTGCCAGTGGTTAAGCAGATGGCTCAGTTAATGGCTGCCAGTATCGAAGTCGATAGCACACTAGGTGTTGGTAGCAATTTTACAGTTACTATCCCTATGTCGAACCAGCGCCAATCGCAACAGCAGCAGAAGTTGCGTGGCTTAAAGGTTATTTATTACTACTATCATGAAAAAGAGTCATTGGCCGATGAGTTACAGCGTTTAGGCGCTGATGTTGTCTGCTATCAACATGAACAGTTGGTCATCAATGAGATACGTGCAAAAAAATTCGATATATTGATGTTTGCAGAGGATGTGTTTCCAAGAAAAGCGGCATCATTAGCGAGTCGTATTCGTGCCTCTGAGACGAAGTATCGAACGCTAATGGTGTTTTGGTATCCCCAGCAGCAAGTACAGTATTTGGCCAATTTTGAAACTGGTTTAAAAGCGGCGGGTATAGACTATTGCGAAGTTGCCAAATATGAAGATAAGGCGCTGAGTGATTTATTAAGACGCTGGTTGGCATGGACTTAGCGATAAGCAATATATAGACATAAAAAAGACGCCCTATATCGAGGCGTCTTTTTTATGTCTAACTGAATACAAAAGTTTTTTTAGAGTGTACTAGGGTAGGGCGTGTCCTCATTTTAAAAATGGAGATAAAAATGAGATAAATTGCAGTCAAACAAGGAAAATAGCGCTGTTAATATCGGGATATTACCTAGCTATTTGACGATGTTTGACAAAATTTAGCCATTTTAGCCCACTTAGATGTCCATCGATTGAATTGAGGACACGCCCTAATGGTGCTTAAAATAAGTTTTGTGCCCAGCGAGAAAAACGTTGCCAGATACGGCTCATGAAGCCTGATTGCTCGATATCACTGGTTGCAATCACAGGAACAGAGGCAACCACCTTGCCATCTATCACAGCCATCATTTTACCGATTTCTTGACCCTTTTTGATAGGCGCTTCTAAACTTTCAGGAATATCAACCACTGTTGTGATTTTATTCTTTTGAGTTTTAGTGGTTAGGATCTGTAAATTATCACCAGTCGCAACCTCTATTTCTTTTGCTTCGCCAAACCAAACAGGCACTTTACTGACAAACTGCCCAGCAGGTGCTTGAGTGACTGTTGTAAAGTGACCAAAACCCCAGTTTAGCAACTCACGTGACTGATCCGCGCGTGCTTGCTGACTTTTAGTGCCCATGATGACAGAGATCAGACGCATATCTTCACGCTTACTTGAAGCTGCTAAGCAGTAACCAGCCGCATCGGTATGTCCTGTCTTTAAACCATCAACTGTCGGATCAGTTGCTAGTAAAGCATTACGGTTCCCTTGGGTAATACCATTATAAGTGAACTCTTTTTCTGAATAAATGCCGTAATAGTCACCACTGTTTTTGATAATAGCGCGTGACAGCTTTGCCAAATCTAAAGCAGATGCTTGATGACCTTCGTCAGGCATACCGGTTGAGTTGACGAAATTAGTATTTTTCATCCCAATTTTTTGTGCTTGCTCATTCATCAAGATAGCAAATGAAGCTTCGCTTCCAGCGATATGCTCAGCCATCGCTTTTGAGGCGTCATTGCCTGATTGGATGATAATACCGCGTAGCATATCAATGACACTCGCGCTCTTATTCACCGGCACATACATACACGACTGGCTACTACTGCCACGACACCAAGCATTTGGGCTCATCAATACCTGATCGCTTTCTTTGAGGTCACCTGATGCTAAGCGCTGCTCAATGATATAACTGGTCATCATTTTGGTCAAAGACGCTGGCGGTAGAGCTTGATTGGCATTTTTTTGTGCCAAGATTTCACCAGTGTTATAGTCCATTAATACATAAGCAGTATTTTCCATCTCAGGTGGCTGTATGACGGCACTCGCCATCACTGCACTCATAGAAACACTGACGCCCACTACCAGCTGTACCAACTGTTTTTTCACACGCTTTACTGTCATAGATTGTTACACCGCATCATAAAACCAAATGTATCTGTCGCTCATATCGAATCCCTCCTCTCTACACAACCTTTCACAGATTACAGTAAACCTAAAACGAAATTATATATTTTCGAGAGTAAAGGAGACTTAGCGACGGACATAAAATTAACGCCTTATCTTAGCAAAATGCCGACCGATGGGGAAACGATAAATACAATAAAATAAGA
>NZ_DATIRM010000404.1:0-2440 GCF_035469765.1 Psychrobacter sp. | reverse complement strand
ATGTACAGGATACATCAGTGGGTAGTGCTCAGCTTAACGTCCATGAAGATGCAGTTTTGACCAAGAAAAAACGCGATTACTGATTAATAAGCATGATGCGTTTTTACAGCTTATTTTGTATACCATAATTTGATAAACCTGATATAAAGAGGCATAACAATGAATAACGCAATCAATTCTCCAGTCATCGTTGCATTAGACAATATGACAAAGGATGCCTCTCTTGCGTTAGCTGACCAATTAGACCCGGCGTTATGCCGATTAAAAGTAGGTAAAGAGCTTTTTACGCGCTGTGGTCCTGAGATAGTCAAAGCACTCCATCAGCGTCAGTTTGAGGTGTTTTTAGACTTAAAATTCCATGATATTCCTAACACAACGGCACAGGCGGTACTGGCTGCTGCTGAGCTTGGTATATGGATGGTCAACGTGCATGCAAGTGCTGGCTTAGAGGCAATGTCATTAGCAAAGCAGCGTTTATTGGATGGAGATTTTAAAACTTTGCTAATAGCAGTTACTGTTCTGACTTCTATGGATAATCAAGCACTTTTGCAGACGGGTATCACTGACGGCTTAGATGCGCAAGTGAGCCGTTTAGCACAATTGACCAAGCAAGCCGGTCTTGATGGGGTAGTCTGTTCAGCACAAGAAGCGCAGACGCTAAAAGCACTATGTGGTCAAGACTTCAAGCTAGTCACTCCTGGTATTCGCCTGCCAGATGACAATGCTGATGATCAAAAGCGTATCTGTACGCCAAAACAGGCATTAAATGATGGCTCTGATTATTTGGTGATTGGGCGCTCAATTACCCAAGCGGCAGATCCTGCGGCTAAGTTGCAGTTGATACTTCAAAGCCTCTAACTTTTAAGTTAAATGCTTAAGTAACAAAAGTAAAAAGACAGCATAAGACGCTGTCTTTTTACTTTTTGCCGGTAGGTGAAAAGGTGCTAAACTATTTACGTTTATTTAATGATATTGACCGCTATGAAATTACAGATTTTGAGTGACTTACATATTGACAGTTATGCTCGTCAATTGCACCCGATAGGGCATATCCCTAAAACTGACGCAGACATCGTGCTAGTGGCGGGAGATACTGCCAATAGCGATATTGGTATGCCATGGCTACAAGAGCAAGCAGCACGCTTACAAGTCCCTCTTATCACCATCGCCGGCAATCATGAGTACTTCAATGAAGACGTGCTGCATTTTGATAAAAAGCTGGCGACTTGGGACAATTATAATGGTGAATCAAAGCAGGGCGTACGATTTTTGCAGTGCCAGCATATTGATATTGGAGAGGTGCGAATCTTAGGTTGTACGCTTTGGACCGATTATCAATATCAAGCCAATGAAGATACTATGGCAGCGGTAATGCGCTTTATGCGTGACTATAAACAAATCTATGCTGGCAGCGAGCTGTTTTCACCTGAGGTATCAATGCAGATCCATGCCAAGCAGCGCCAATGGCTCAAGCAGGCATTAATAACCGCCAAAGCATTGGGCAAAAAAACTGTGGTCATGAGTCATCATAGCATTAGCCCATTATCTGTCTCTGAGAAATATGCCACTTTGCCAAGCAACGCTGCGTTTGTCAGTGATTTGTCCGCATGGATGTATGAGGACTGGGCACCAACGCTATGGGTACACGGACATACGCACGAGGCATTTGATTATCAAATCAATAAAACGCGAGTCATCGTTAATCCACGAGCTTATCCAAATGAGGTCAGTAGTACGGCGTTATCGTTTGCATGGGATAGAGTGATTGATATCGGTTAGTTGCGCGTAATAAATGTAAATTTTTATTTTGTAAGGTCACAGTGTCATAGTATTTTAGTGATATGCAAATCAATGGGTCTGCTCTAGATATATTTGCTTTAGATTATGTTGCAGTTGGACTTATATTTGGTTCATTCCTGTTAGAAAATCTGATAGGCTTGTATGATGAGTAAACTTCCTAATAACACCACATCGCGCCTATCCGCTGAAAAGCTTGCGAGTCATACTCCAAGTGCACCAGCGCCCTCACATCTTCCTGATAGTATGATGTCGTCGGTCAGCTTGTTACCTGAACATAAGCGCCTGATTTTATTTACCAGACATTCCCTGCGTGAGCGCTCTGATGGTAATGGCTTTGCCAGTTATCAGCTGCCATTGACACCTAAAGGTCGCGTATTAGCAAAATCTTGGGGTCGTTGGTTGGCAGGACATCTGCCGTATTCACTTGATGTTGATAGCATCTCAAGCCCGATTGGTCGCTGTATTGATACCGCGCAGCTAATGCAAGAAGGGGCAGGACTACGACGTGATATCGCACACCAATCATTACTGGTTGAACCCGGTAGTCTCGTGACTGAGCCTGATATTGCAAATCCCATTTTTAAAGAGATTGGCGTTCTCAATTTTATCAATCGATTCTTGCAAGGTAATCTTGAAGGCA
>NZ_DATIRM010000403.1:0-3067 GCF_035469765.1 Psychrobacter sp. | reverse complement strand
CTTAATTTATAACTATCATAAAGCTGATCGTCGTGGTAGTAGTGGAGTATTGAATATGGTTATCAGTAGTACTGGTGCTGCTAAAGCAGTTGGTAAAGCATTACCAGAGCTTAGCGGTAAATTAACGGGTAATGCCATCCGTGTGCCAACGCCAAACGTTAGCTTAGCGATTTTGAATTTAAATCTTAAAACTGCGCCAGCTAGTGCTGATGCGTTAAATGAGTTTATGCGCAAAATCTCAAATAGCAGCCAGTGGCAAACACAAATTGCTTATACGGATTCTACAGAAGCGGTATCGACGGATTTTGTCGGCGATACGCATGTGGGTATCGTTGATGCACAAGCGACTATTTTGACTGACAATCATGCCATTGTTTATATTTGGTATGACAACGAAGTCGGCTATAGTACGCAAGTATTACGTTTAGCAACGCAAATGGCAGGTATCAGCTACGCGCAGATTCCAGCATAAGGGGTTTGTATAGCAGTAGTGATTTTTAAAGCCAATATATAAAGCACCCGATAGTCCGATTGGTTATCGGGTGTTATTGTCATAAATAAAGCAATGATGTAGAGCAATATAGACGAAAGTCTGCCATTTTTTTAAAAGATAACTATAGGCAAAAGAAGCGGTCTATGACTGTCATTAAGCTTATAAACTAGAGTGTAAATAAAGGAAAGTAAGATGCGATTTATTGATGAAGCCGTCGTAACGGTAAAAGCAGGTGACGGTGGTAACGGAATCGCCAGTTTTCGCCGAGAAAAATATGTCCCGCGCGGTGGTCCTGATGGTGGTGATGGTGGCAAGGGCGGAGATGTTTATGTCATTGCAGAAGATAACACCAACACCCTAGTTGACTATCGTTATACACGTCGTCACGACGCCATGCGAGCTGAAAATGGTCATAGTAGAAACTGTTCAGGTAAGGGCTCTGATGATCTTTTCTTACCAGTACCTATTGGTACGACGGTAGTTGATACCGAAACAGATGAAGTGTTGGGTGATTTGATTGAAATTGGTCAGACTTTATTGATTGCCAAAGGTGGCGATGGTGGTTTGGGTAATACCCATTTCAAAAGCTCTACCAACCAAGCGCCGCGCAAAGCAACCTCAGGTTTTGAAGGTGAGCTAAAAGTTCTTAAGTTTGAGCTAAAAGTAGTGGCTGATGTTGGCTTAATTGGTCTACCTAATGCAGGTAAATCGACCTTTATCCGCCAAGTCTCTGCTGCTAGACCAAAAGTAGCTGACTATCCATTTACCACGCTGGTTCCTAATCTGGGTGTGGTTGATATTGGTCGTCATCGCTCCTTTGTCATGGCTGATATTCCAGGTTTGATTGAAGGCGCCTCAGAAGGTGCTGGACTTGGTATTCGCTTTTTAAAGCATGTCGCTCGTACGCGTCGTCTGTTACACTTGGTTGATATCAAGCCTATCGATGGCAGCGACCCAGTTAAAAATGCCAATGTTATCTTAAATGAGCTTGAGCGCTTTTCCCCTGAATTGGCTAATTTGCCGCAGATTTTGGTATTAAACAAAATCGATCAGGTACCTGAAGAAGAGTTAAATGAGCTTTGTACCCATATTGTGGCAGAGCTTGGCTGGACAGGCATCGTTTTCCGTACCGCCACCTTAACAGGTGAGGGCGTTGATGCTATCAAGTACCACTTGATGAATGAGATCGAACGTGAACGCGAACGTGAAATCGAAGATCCTATCTTTGCTGATGCACAAAAAGCACGATTTGAGCGTTTAGAGGCAGAAGTTCGTCTAAATACTGAAGCTCAGCGTGAAGCGTATCGTGCTGCTCGTAAAGCAGCGCGTGAAGGTACGGATTTATCGGATGACGATTTTGATGATAGCGATGACGATGATGATGGCGTCGAAGTAGTTTACGCCCCTTAATCCGATTGGTCTTTGCACATATTTTTTAGATGTATCCCCATAATTAATTTACCATAGCAACAGGAGTTTATATGGCAGTTGGCATAGAGAACACGATAGAAGAAGCAAGGTTTGTTGAGCAAGCTCGTAACTTTGATATTCAGCGCGTTATTGTCAAGATTGGCTCATCGTTATTAACCAATAATGGTCGAGGGCTTGATCGAACTGCCATTTACGAATGGGCAAAGCAGATCGCGCAACTCCATAAGCAAGGCGTAGAGGTACTGCTCGTATCTTCAGGTGCTGTCGCTGAAGGGGTGGTGCGTATGAATCTTGAGGAGCGTCCTAAAAAACTGGCGGCATTACAAGCCTGTGCATCTGTCGGACAGATGGGTTTGATTGAAACCTGGTGGTCAGCATTGATTCAGCACGGTATTCAAAGCTCACAGTTATTGCTGACGCATGATGATTTGTCTAACCGTAGTCGCTACCTTAATACCACTGGCGCGCTTACGCAGCTACTAGAATGGCGTGTTCTGCCGGTCATTAATGAAAATGATACCATTACTATTGATGAGATTAAGTTTGGTGACAACGATACTCTAGGTGCGATGGCAGCGGCGATGGTCAATGCCGACTTGTACATTATCTTAACCGATCAAGAAGGGGTCTTTACTGACAATCCTCGCCATAATCCTAATGCCAGAATGATCCGTCAAGAGCGTGCGATGGCTGATTATTTATTTGATATTGCAGGTGATGGTGGCAAGTTGGGTCGTGGTGGTATGTTAACCAAAATTCGTGCGGGTCGTCTTGCTGCTATGGGTGGCTGTCCGACGGTAATCGTGAGTGGCGCTATCGATGATGTCATCACTCGTGTGGTTTCTGGCGAAGCTGTTGGTACCTTATTGACAACTAACGATGAAGATAAAATTATTGCTCGTAAACAATGGCTTGCCGCGCATCTGCGTATGTCAGGCTCTTTAATTGTCGATGCAGGCGCAGCAAAAGCGGTGGTCGAACATCAAAAAAGCTTGTTGCCAGTTGGCGTGTCTGAAGTTCGTGGAGATTTTGATGAAGGCGATGTGGTTGAAATTGTCCATCAAGATACCGGCGAGCGTATCGCAGTTGGGCAAGTAAACTTCTCATCTCGCGATGCGTGTCGTGTTGCTCGTGAGCGTACTG
>NZ_DATIRM010000402.1:0-2249 GCF_035469765.1 Psychrobacter sp. | reverse complement strand
TGAATATGCCGTCAGCCAAGCAGCGATAGACGATATCGTTGTCATCGCGGGTAAGGGTCATGAAACCTATCAAGAGATTAATAACATCCGTTATGATTTTGATGACAGTATCATCTTGCATAATGCTTTGCAGCACTCTGGACGCGTATAAATAATAGTTATTACAACCAGTTTTGATATTCAACTATAAGAAATAAGTAATCATATATAAGGTAATCACTATGACCGCCGACAACGAAAATAGCATTCAGTCGCAAGGGCTGTATGTTTGGCAAGCAGACAATCTGCTAGCAGCGACAGCGTCAGTCGATGGACACTGGCAGCTGAATGACGGACAAGCAGGTTTAGAGAATCATGTAACGAGTACTCGTATCGCCACCGATACCCGCACGATAAAAGCGGGCGATATATTTTTGGCGTTAACGGGTGACAATTTTGATGGTCATGATTATATAGAGCTAGCTGCCTCACAAGGGGCAGTTGCTGCTATTGTCTCAAAGCCCGTTGCGACTTCTCATTCAATTGCGCAATTGGTGGTTAGTGATACCCGTTTAGCCTTGGGGCAATTGGCATCTTATCGTCGTCAGCAGCATAAAAATTTGACCGTTATTGCTATTACGGGCTCTAGCGGCAAGACCACTTGCAAAGAGATGCTCGGCAGTATCTTTGGCAGACTAGCGCCGACGCTGATTACCCGTGGCAACCTAAATAATGATTTGGGCGTACCAATGATGCTGCTTGAGCTGACCGATCATCATCGCTATGCCATTTTAGAGTTGGGTGCCAATCATATTGGCGAGATTGCTTATACTACTGAGATTGTGCAGCCGGATGTGGCTTGTATTTTAAATATTGGTACTGCGCATTTGGGCGAGTTTGGTAGCCGCGAAGGTATTTGCCAAACCAAGGCTGAGATTTACCATACCTTGAATGATAACCAGTTTGCGATTGTTCCTGATAAAGATGATTTTACCAATCAGCTGCGCCGGATTGCCGAAAAACATACCGCCAATGTTATTGGATTTGGTAACACCAATGTTAGCGCCAGTCATTTAGACGTTGAGCCTGAGCGCAGTGAGTTTAAGCTGCATATTGGCAGTCAAGTCCATGATATCAATTTGCCTTTAGCAGGCGAGCATAATGTCAGTAACGCTTTAGCAGCTGCTGCTTGTGCTCATGCGTTAAATATCGATATTAATGACATCGTCATTGGGCTTGAAAACGCGCGCCCCGCCAAAGGTCGCCTTAACAGTCAACTATTGGGTATGCATCGCTTGATTGATGATACCTATAATGCCAATCCGCATGCTGTACGTGCCGCAGCAAAAGTATTGGCAGCGCAGACTGGCACGCAGATAATGGTACTTGGTGATATCGCTGAGCTTGGTGAGGCGGCGATTAGTGAGCATCAAAGTTTGGGACGTACGATTGCGACCGCAGGTATCGATGTGCTGCTTTGTGTGGGTGAATACGCGTCTTATACTGTGGCTGGCGCGCAAGAGATTGCTGACATCAGTGCTCATGCTTTTGCTGATAAAGGCAGTTTATTAAAGTATTTACAGTCTTATTTGCAAGCTCAGCAGGCTCAGCCCTGTACGGTGTTGTTTAAAGGCTCGCGTTCCATGCAGATGGAAACACTTATCAATGCGCTAGTCGAGGAGTAGGCGGTGTTAGTTTGGTTATTTAGTTGGCTAGGTCAGTATTATACCCCGTTTTATGCGGTTTCTTCGTTGACGCTACGTGCGTTACTGGCGGTCATTACTGCCCTTGCCTTTAGCATGATTTTTGGTGGGCGAGTTATTCGACGCTTGCGGGCCCTTAAGTATGGTCAAGCGATTCGTAATGATGGACCACAATCACATTTGGCAAAAACCGGTACCCCGACCATGGGGGGGGTGCTGATTTTAAGTGCCATAGGTGTATCGACCTTATTGTGGGCGCGCTTAAACAATCCTTATGTCTGGATTTTGCTTATGGTCATGGTTATTTTTGGTGCGGTCGGCTGGGCCGATGATTGGCTTAAAATTAAATATAAAAACCCAAAAGGCTTAATCGCTCGCAAAAAATACTTTTGGCTGTCGATGGGCGCATTGTTCGTTGGTATCTCTTTATACTATATTGCGACGTTACAACCAGATATTGCTACCACTCGCGAAATGCAGGATTTACTAATACCTATCTTTAAAGATTGGATGATTCCATTTTCAGCCGTGCCGTTTGGTATTGGCTTTATTATCTTTACCTATTTT
>NZ_DATIRM010000401.1:0-5601 GCF_035469765.1 Psychrobacter sp. | reverse complement strand
GCGCTGGAATGGTTGGGGCAATGTTAGTATCAACAAAAAAGTCTCGCTACATGGTGCAAAACTAATCAATTCGTATATCGTAAAAACCAAAAAACTCTCTTCTGTCAGCTTACAAAAGGTGCTCAAAACTGTACCAAAATCACGCTTGCCTGCAGCCATCACAGAGCTTGATAGCGTTTCTATCGATAAAGAAGTTAGACTCAGACATGCTCGCTGTCATAGCCTTCCCGACTGGATAGCCATGCATGGTGGCGACTTTGAAGTCTTTCCTGATGGCATCGCTTTCCCTGAATCGACCGCTGATGTCGAAACCTTATTGAGGCTAGCAAGCGAATATAACCTGATCGTCATTCCTTTTGGCGGCGGCACCTCAGTCGCTGGTCATATCAATCCGCAAAAAAGTTCACGCCCCGTACTGACCATCGCCATGAGCAAAATGGATCAACTCATCGACTTGGATGTCGAGAGCCAAATTGCTACGTTTGGCGCAGGCACACAAGGACCAGCAGTCGAGGCGCAATTGGGCGAGCACGGCTATCGTTTGGGACATTATCCACAGTCTTGGGAGCTATCTACACTTGGCGGTTGGATTGCAGCACGCTCTAGTGGTCAGCAGTCGCTAGGCTACGGGCGTATCGAGCAGATGTTTGCCGGTGGTACTTTGGTGACGCCACAAGGAGTACTAAATATCGCTGATATTCCAGCGTCATCAGCCGGACCTGACTTGCGTGAGATGATGATGGGTACTGAGGGTCGGGCCGGTATTTTTACCGAAGTCAAAATGCGCGTACAGCAACAGCCTGAAGAAGAGCTATTTAAAGTGGTGTTTTTGCCCAATTGGGAAGCAGGTAAGGAAGTACTTAGACAAGCGGTACAAAAAAACATCCGCCTATCGATGCTACGCCTAAGCAATGCGGTCGAGACTGATGCGCATCTGCATTTGGGCACCTCAACCAGCCAGTTTATGGCCATTAACACCTATCTAAAAGCCCGTGGACTAGGCTCACAAAAAGTCATGCTCACTTATGGCGTAACAGGAGATAAAGCACAGAATAAGTTGGCAATGACGCAGTTTAGAAATCTGTTAAAACAGCATGGCGGCGTCAGTGGCAAGCTGGCCAATTTGATGGGCACTATCTGGGCGCATGGTCGCTTTAAATTCCCTTATTTGCGCGGTACTTTGTGGGAAAAAGGCATCATGGTCGATACCTTTGAGACCGCGACCAACTGGAATCATATCGACGAGCAGATGCAGCAGATGCAAGAAGCAGTTCAGACCGCCCTGACAGATGAAGGCGAAGCGGTGATGGCGTTTACCCATATCTCGCATGTCTACAAGCAAGGTGCCAGTCTTTATACCACCTACTTTTTTAGAGCCGCAAAAGACCATGCCAGTACGTTAAGTCGTTGGCAGAAAATTAAACAGGCGGCAAGTTTGAGCATTGCCAATGGTACAGCCACGATATCGCATCAGCATGGTGTCGGCCGTGACCATGCCCCTTACCTTGCTGCCGAAAAAGGTGAGCTAGGTATTCAGGTCACCCGTGATATGCTTAAAAGTCTGGACCCTGAGCAGCGTATGAATCCGGGTGTTTTGATCGAAGATTAAAAGGCAACTGTCGCCCGACCAGATAGCTTAAGGTTGTTGAGCCACTGATTCATTTGAATATCATTTGAGATGGAACATTTATGAACCAAACTAATCAATATCAGCAACGCCAGCAAGCATTAGCACCACTTTCCCGTTCTGAACCATGGGATATGCTCATTATCGGTGGCGGCATTACTGGCGCTGGTATTGCTCGCGAGGCAGCAAGGCGCAGCTTAGCAGTACTATTAATTGAGCAAAAAGACTTCGCTTGGGGCACCTCCAGTCGCTCAAGTAAAATGGTACATGGCGGGCTACGCTACATTGCTTCAGGCGATTTCAAGACGACACTGCACAGCGTACGTGAGCGTGAACGCATGCTGAATGAAGCAAGTGGACTCGTTAATGAGATGCACTATGTCATGCCCCATTACAAAGGCAAATTTCCACCGCCATGGATATTTAATAATCTACTTAGGGTATACGATAAGCTCGCGGGTAAGCACTACTTTAAGTACTTTAAAAAAGACGCCTTTCTTAGCCTTAACCCTCATATTAAACAAGATAAATTTTTGGGTGCCAGTCAATTTAGTGATGCAGTGACCGATGACTCACGGCTCGTAATGCGGGTATTGGACGAAGCTATTCATGATGGTGCGCACGCGATTAACTATCTTAAAGCAGAATCACTCATAACCAATGAACAAGGCTTAGTGGTGGGTGCGACTCTAAAAGACACCTCTCCTCAACATAGCACCCATACTTACGACGTTCAGGCCAAAGTCGTGGTCAGTGCCACGGGCGCTTGGGCGGATACGTTACGGATGCAAGCCAGCAAGCAAACGGAACAAACCTTTCATAAGCAAATTCGTCCATCGCGCGGCAGTCATTTAGTGGTCAGTCAAGAGCGCCTACCGCTCAATCAAGCCTATACCTTTTTGCATCCTGTCGATAAAAGAGCCATCTTTGTCTTTCCGTGGGAGAACCGAACCGTTCTTGGTACCACTGATTTGGACCATCCACCCTTAGATGATACAGAAGTCGGCATTACCAATGCCGAGGTGGATTATTTGTTGACCGCGACCAATGATCTCTTTGATGATGTAGATATTAGCCGCAAGGATGTCATCAGCTCATGGGCAGGCGTGCGTCCACTGATTTCTGATGGCAGTGAGGGTAAGCGCGTCAGTCCTAGTAAGGAAAAGCGCGATCATAGCGTCTGGTTGGATAATAACCTAGTGACCGTCAGCGGTGGCAAATTAACCACCTTTCGCCTAATCGCCCTTGATGTACTGAAAGTCTGTCAAAAGGTACTCGAACTCGATGAATCAGCCACTCAAGATAAGGTGTTATATAGCAGCCAAGTTTTTAGCAATCAAACCCCGAGCAATCCTAAATTTACTGCTCTGCCGCTACCATTACAACAGCGCTTAAAAGGTTTTTATGGTTTACAGCTTGATACTTTGCTAGAGCTGGCTCATGACGATGAATTGGCTTATGTGACCGATAGCAATACCATTTGGGCAGAAGTGCGTTTTGCTGCTCACTATGAGCAGGTCATTCATCTAGACGACTTATTATTACGGCGTACCCGTTTGGGGCTTATCTTAAATGATGGTGCGATGATTCCCTCAGTGCGCGATAAGCTGAAGCAAATCTGTCAGCAGGAGCTGGGCTGGGATGAGAAAAAATGGCAGCAGGAAGTCAGGCGTTATAAAGACTTATGGCAACGTTATTATTATCTACCTGCCGCTTAAGTCTATTTTTATTCCTACATAGTAAAGGACTACTATGACCAACAACCTTGATACCTCTATTTATTTCTTAGCGATCGACAATGGCACCCAAAGCGTCAGAGCACTGATATTTGACCAGTTTGGGACAGAGGTTGCCAAAGCACGTGTCCCTATCGAGCCGTATTTTTCAACTCAGCCCAACTTTGCTGAGCAGCATGCCGACTATTATTGGCAAAAACTTAGTGAGGCTTGTCAAAAACTGTGGCAAACCTGTGATATTAGCCCAGCACAAATCGCTGGGGTCAGTCTAGCAACGCAGCGCTACACCATGATATGTCTGGATAAAGACAAACAACCGCTACGTCCAGCCATCGTATGGATGGATTTGCGCCGCGGTGAGACCAATGATTTAGGGTTCCTCGGGCCATTGACGAAAATGATTGGTATGGGCGAGCTGGCAAAAGAAGCACAGCAAAAAGCCCGCTGTAATTGGCTTGCCCATCATGAGCCAGAAATGTGGGCAAAGACCGTCCACTATGTCAATTTATCAGCCCATCTCACTTATCAACTCACAGGCGAGCTAATCGACTCCACCGGCCACGCCCTCGGCTATCTACCATATGACTATAAAGCGCAAGCTTGGCTAAAACCCAAAGACCTCAAATGGCGATTATTCAGCTGCCGACCTGAACAGATGCCCAAGCTCATTGCACCCGGTCAAGCACTCGGTAGCATTAGCTCCAAAGCAGCCAAAGCCACCGGTCTCCTTGAGGGCACACCAATGATAGCAGCGGCCAGTGATAAAGCCTGTGAAGCATTGGGTTCTGCGGGTCTCGCAGCAGACACCGCCTGCTTAAGCTTTGGCACCACTGCGACGATTAATACCACGTCGAGTAATTATGTCGAAATACTCAAGCACATGCCTGCCTACACTGCGGCCGCGCCGAATTACTACAATCACGAGTATATGATTTATCGTGGATTTTGGATGGTCAGCTGGTTTAAAGAACAATTTGCCCAATATGAAGAGCAGCTAGCAAAGACGCAGGGCATCGATACCGAAAAACTCCTTGACCAAGCCGTAAAAGACATTCCAGCTGGCTGTATGGGACTGATGATGCAGCCGTATTGGTCGCCCGGCGTTCGTCATCCTGGGCTTGAGGGCAAAGGTGCTCTCATTGGCTTTGGCGATGTACACACACGCGCGCACGTTTACCGCGCAATTTTGGAGGGGCTTGCCTACGAGCTTAAGCTTGGTTTTGATAAGATTGAAAAACGTACAGGCAAACCTATCAAACACTTACGTGTCTCAGGCGGCGGCTCCCAAAGCGACTCAGCCATGCAGCTGACGGCCGATATCTTTGGTATGCCCGCCTATCGTCCGCATACTTATGAAGCATCCGGCTTAGGCGCTGCAATCAACTGTGCGGTCGGTCTCGGAGTCTATCCTGATCACGCGGCTGCAAGTGAGGCGATGATCCATTTGGGCGATGAATTCTTACCCATTGATGCCAATGTCCATCTCTACAAGCGCTTATATCATGAGGTATATCTTAAAATGTATGAGCGCTTGCAGCCGTTATATCATAGTATCCAGGATATCACTGGCTATCCAGCTAAATAACATAAAACGTCAGCCTAGCTGTAATACTGACGAGGCATTGCGGCTTTCATTGCTATAGTCAGTTCAATATAAAAGAGGTACGTTCAAAATAGCGTTCTGCTAGGATAAAATTTCCTCGCTTGCTGTGCGCTTCGCACTCCAGAGGCTTCGAAAAATTTATCCTAGAAGCACTGTATTCTTTTTAAATTGAATCGACTATATCTAGTAATTCTTTTTTTTGGGTTCTTTTAAGCCTTTCTGAGCCTAATTAGCCGCAATCAATTTTCCCGATATCTCAAGTGGGATGATATTGCTAATCACTTTTGGAAAAGCGGTAACTCCGTAATTATAACGATTTACTAAACCTGTCGCGCGAAATTTTAAAGTAGGTTTAGAGGTGATAGGGTCATTCTCTACATCTGATAGCGTTACTCTTACCGTCAAAGATTTGGTTTGACCCAACACTGTAAAGTCACCGGTCACATTGGCTTCTTTAGCATTTATCATGCTGACTTTTTTGGAAACAAAGGTCATCGTCGGATATTGTTTCGTATTCAGCAATGCTTTTCGGCGTAAAAATGAATCTCTCAAGCCGCGATCAGTATCGATACTATTGGTAAAAACGGTAAAATTAATCGTCGTGCTTGCGGGTTTATTGACGTCATAATTGATGG
>NZ_DATIRM010000400.1:0-2859 GCF_035469765.1 Psychrobacter sp. | reverse complement strand
GATTAGCCAAAGTGATTATCCGGCACTGATGCATGGTCCGACTTTTATGGGTAATCCGCTTGCATGTGCTGTTGCTTGTGCCTCGATTGATTTAATCCTGTCTTATGATATCGAAGCGCGTACTACAAATATGCAATCTGTAATGGAACAGCAGCTCGCGCCAGCAGAGCTATTGGACGGTGTTGCTGAGGTACGTTGTTTAGGTGCAGTCGCAGTTATTGAGTTAAACGACGCGGTTGATATGCCAGTCTTCCAATCCTTATTGATTGAAAACGGCATCTGGGTAAGACCCTTTGGTAAATTGGTTTATATCATGCCGCCTTATGTGATTAGCGAAGACGAACTTGTCACCCTTTGCCAAGCGTTATTAAAAGTGGTCAGTATTTATTTAACCCAAGTTTCTTTGACCACAAAAGAATAGCAAGGATAACTATGAGCGTTCTGTTTATCTCAGGTATCGATACCGATATCGGTAAAACTTATGCTACAGGCATGATTGCCCAAGCGCTGATGCAGCAAGGCGTTAATGTCATTACTCAAAAGTTAGTACAAACGGGTGTGGCGATAAATGCAGATAGCGGCGAGATGGGCATTGCTGATGATATTATTGTTCATCGTCAATTGATGGGCATTGCGCTACAGCTGTGTGATATTGATAGTACAACTTGTCCTTATCGCTATGAGAAACCAGCATCACCGCATTTAGCAGTTAAGCTTGCAGGGCAGACTTTGAATCCTGAGGTGATTACGAGCGCTACAACAAGTCTGCAAGTGGATTATGAGGTGGTGTTATTAGAAGGAGCGGGTGGATTGCTGGTGCCGATCACTGAGCAATTATTAACCTTGGATTATATTGCTAAGCAAGGTTATCCGGTTGTTTTGGTCACCTCCGGACGTTTGGGCAGTATCAATCATACCTTGCTCAGTTTAGAAGCGATAACTTCTCGTGGTCTAGAAGTTCATAGCGTTATTTACAACCATATTCATGACAATGCTGCTCAGACGGATGAACAGATATCCGCTAGTACAATAGAATTTTTGCAAAATCATTTGGCTCAATATTATCCAAATACGTATTGGTTATCTTTACCGGTGCAAGAGGATAATGGCTTTAGTAATGTAGGTTTTATACTCCCTCAAAATTTTATATAAATCACTGCTAAAAATAAGCTAAAAAAACTTTCCGAAAGCAGGATTAATTTTGCTATAATAGCGCGCTTGGTAGACTAGGCAATCGCCGCTGCACACTGGCAACAGACATGCAGGGGAGGAAAGTCCGGGCTACATAGGGCAGCGTGCCAGCTAACGGCTGGGCAGGGTAACTTGACGACCAGTGCAGCAGAGAGGAGACCGCCTTTGGTATCCTAGATATCATCGGTAAGGGTGAAAGGGTGCGGTAAGAGCGCACCGCGTGGCTGGCAACAGTTCACGGCATGGTAAACTCCACGCGTAGCAAGACCAAATAGGCATCGGCATGGCGCGGCCCGCGTTCGATGCGGGTAGGTTGCTTGAGCGTACGAGCGATTGTGCGCCTAGAGGAATGATTGTCCACGACAGAACCCGGCTTATCGGTTTACCAACCTTTTTTAGTACTTTTGTAAAAGTACATTGTAGTACCGGTTTGGTGTTTTAAATTTGCGCTTATTTTGAATTTAATTCAATTTTTTTTGCAAAAAAAGCCAATTAGGGGTTGACGCAAGTCACTCATATCGGCATAATACCGAGCCTTAAATGGCGATGTAGCTCAGCTGGTTAGAGCGCATGACTCATAATCGTGAGGTCAAGAGTTCAAGTCTCTTCATCGCCACCATTTATTTAGCAGTTGCTCAAATTTAAAAAACCAATCTTTTGTGATTGGTTTTTTTTTGCCAGTTTTATAGCTTAGAATAAATAGCTACTCACAAAATCTGTATCAGATCTAACCTAGTAAACTTTCTATATTTGCAGTCAACTTGTTTACTCTTATTTATAAAACCAAAGCTTGCTGATAAAATCCACTTACTTTACAGTGGAAAACTGCTAGAATACCCTCACATGCCTGTGCGTAGTTATAAGTAATACTCAGTGCTACGGGCACTTCACTTGCTATAATACGATTTCGCTTAATGTAGTGGTATTGGTGTATTGACCAATATTAACTATGAGCGAGTATCATATTGTTGCCATCTGATAATAATTATATCCGTTATTCAATCCTCCATTATTTAGTAGGCGCTTTGTGACTGCATTAGCCAATATTCGTAACTTTTCTATTATTGCCCACATTGATCATGGCAAATCGACGCTTGCCGATCGTTTTATTCAAATGTGTGGCGCGCTGCAAGACCGCGAGATGCAGGCGCAAGTCCTCGATTCGATGGATATTGAGCGTGAGCGCGGTATCACGATTAAAGCGCAGTCGGTGACCCTGTATTATGATCATCCAAATGGCGAGCGCTATCAGCTGAATTTTATTGATACGCCTGGTCACGTGGATTTTTCTTATGAAGTCTCACGTTCATTAGCCGCTTGTGAAGGTGCGCTTTTGGTCGTTGATGCGGCGCAAGGTGTTGAAGCACAGTCGGTTGCTAATTGTTATACGGCTGTTGACCAAGGTCTTGAGGTCATGGCAGTTTTAAATAAAATTGACTTGCCACAAGTTGAGCCTGAGCGTGTGATTCAAGAGATCGAAGACATCATCGGTATTGATGCCGTTGATGCGCCACGCGTGTCTGCTAAATCGGGTCTGGGCGTTGATAAATTACTTGAGGCGTTGGTTGAATTTATCCCTGCGCCAACGGGTGATCGTGACGCACCGTTGCAAGCGTTAATTATCGACTCATGGTTTGATAATTATTTAGGCGTCGTATCATTAGTACG
>NZ_DATIRM010000399.1:0-2893 GCF_035469765.1 Psychrobacter sp. | reverse complement strand
AAAATTGTTCAAATTTTAATCAGCATACTTTTTGACACACCACCAAATTTTTTAATTATTCGTCATAGTATATATCAAGATAATTAAAACAGTCATGTGAATAATTTGGGTTGGAACAAAAGCAAGTGCGTATTGAAAACCACCAGTAATTGCCGCATTAATTGATTTAGAAATGGCATGTGTAGCTAAACCTAATAATAAGGCGAGCAATAAAATATGGTTAGTTGGGTTCCCTTGCATTACTATGGCAGCCATTGCTGCATGCATCTCAAAGATAGAAGTAAATACGGTTCCTGCAATAAGACCAGCGTCACCCAGCCATAAACTTAAACCATAAACAAGTGCTTGAATAATAGTAAGTGTAACTACAATGATACCTGCCTCTTTTAAACTAAACATGGGTGTATCAGTTAACTTAACGTTCTCTCCGGATCGATTTTTTCTCATCAACCATATTGCAGGAATAATTAAAATTATAATGGCGATAATAGATGGGAATAATAAAATTTTAAGCCAAGCAAAACTGACACCTGCAACAATAATAAGAAGTTGTACCAATGTTCCGACACAGGATATAAGGGCAGCTCCAGCATTTTCTTTTGCATCTGCACGACCATGACGAACTTCTATTCCAAGGCTTGCAATCGTGGCTGTACTGGATACAAATCCTGATGCTAAAGCAGATAAAAAGATGGCGTGGCGTGATGATAGAAGCCTCTTTGCCATATGTGCTAGTGCTTGAATGGCTAAAACCAATGTCAATAATTTTAAAGTAATATAAGGATTTAGTACTGAACCCCAAAGAGCCCTGTTGGGGGTTAAAGGAAGTGCAATTAAAAGTAAAGCAAGTAAAAAGATACCATCTTTGAATTCAAGCTCAGTAATCCATTTAGTCGCTACTCCATGCATTGAATGCTTTGTCATTAGAAGGAAGGTAAGGACTACTGTAAGTGCAGCTGCATAAGAAATATGCCATAAACATAGTCCACCTATAAAATAGGTAAGTATAAAAGCAAGTTCAGTGGTTACACCTGGATCTTCAATTTGTTTATTAATAGAGATGAGACTTATACCACCTACTATCAATGCCCCTATGAGTCCTATAAAAAAACCGAAAGAAAAACAAATTGCCCCTAATAGAGAGCAAATTGCAAAAGATCTAATACCTGCAAAGCTGTGTTGATTTTCACGTTTTTTGCTACGCTCTCTTTCTAGACCAATGAGTAGTCCACAACCTAGTGCTGCAGTAGTTGCAGTCATTAAATTTTGGACAGGTTCAATCGTAAATGTATTAACAATTATGAAACTCATCCCACTCTCCATGACCCCTGCTGTCAAATCCATATAACTAAACTTTAGAGATTTTGATTACGCAGCATGACGATAAAAATCAAACCACACCTGTCTTGGCGATCTATAGCCTAAACTCTTTTTAATCCTAGTCCCATTGCGAGCATAGCTCTTGTCTTGCGTCGCTGCAAAGCAGTGCTTTGCTAATCGCTCCTCATGTAGTACAGCTCGATATATTGTGTGATTTCGTTGATCACTGTAAACCTTGTTTTATAGTCGTTATGGTATACCAGTTCATTCTTCCTTGCGGAGCAGTGCTCCTCACCCCAGAAACTCTCTATTGGCGCATTATCAAAGCAATTACCTTTACCACTCATTGAGCCTTTAAAATGATGCTGCTTGATGATTTTGTGATAGGCATGACTGCAATACTGGCTGCCTCTATCAGAATGTAAAATCAGCCCTTGGCTTGGCCCTTTATTCTTGATTGCCATATTCAATGCTTTACAGACTAAATCAGCGGTCATGCGCTTACTTATGGCATATCCAACAAGCTCTTTGGTGTAGAGGTCTTTAACACCTGCTAAGTATAGCCAACCCTCAGCAGTCCAAATATAAGTGATGCCACTGACCAAAGACTCATTAGGTCGACTGGCGTCAAACTTCTGATCGAGCACGTTTGGATAGACAAGCTTGTTATGATCGGAGTTGGTAGTAACTTTAAAACGCTTATGACGACGGCATTTAATGCCGTATTCTTCTTTGATGCTTCTAACCATATATTGGCTGATATCGTACCTTTGCGCACTTAGGTGGGCATGTAGTCGATCTACGCCATAGCACTGATTGGTCTCATCATAAGCCACTCTAATCAGTAATTCACACTTATTGCGATAAATCTGCTGAGCGCTTATGTCACGATTTGCCCAATCGTAGTAGCTTGATGGTTTTACGTTTAATACACGGCACATGCGGATAATGCTAAAAAGATGCTGGTTAGCTTCTATAAAGGCGTACCTGACTAACTGAACCGCCCCGACTTTATCGGAGGCAGACTTACTTGAGTCAGGCAGCGATGCCTGACAGAGTTAAATTATCATAATACCGTCTTTCAAGCTCAAAGGGTGACACATAACCAATCGTACTGTGTAATCGTTTTTTATTAAACCTGAGAAGCGTTAGAAATCGATTAATTATCGATTTAGCTTTGCAAGACGAGAGCTGTGCTCGAAGTGCCACCCATTTAAGGGTTGCCAGTTCAACATCGTTAACACCATTCCAGCTCTTCTTTAAATAATGAATGACCTCACACCAATAATCGCTTTCTATTTTCTCTATCTTAATTGGCACAGCATATAACCATTGCATACCGCCATCACTATGAAAATAACCATTCTCAAATGCTACGATATAAGCTGTAAAATTGTTACCGTCATGATACATCATTGCTTGTTCGTCGCTCTCGTCATCGACAGCACATCATACGTTTCTATAACCACTTTCTAACATTGCACGCGTCAACTTACTACCTCTTAGGTCCTTATCCATAATACCTCCTAACCGATAGACCATAAAGCTATCTCTTTTAATTTAGCAGAAAGAT
>NZ_DATIRM010000398.1:0-4847 GCF_035469765.1 Psychrobacter sp. | reverse complement strand
GTCATAGAGTATTATCGAGTGTCATTTATTTGAACATTTTTAACAAAAGAAAAACGCTGTATCTTGAAGACTCTCGTCTAACAAAATACAGCGTTTTTTTATAAGAGATAAAAATTATAAGAGAGCAAAGTTATAAGAACTGAGAGCTTATGATATTTTAAATTTGGCTCGCCACATTCGCCGCATCTAGAGGGTTAACAGGACCTTGTACCTGTACCGGCTCATCTTTTTCAGTGATGATATCTTCGTTGCTGTTTGAGGATAGTAAATCACGATAATTAATCTGTGCTTTTAATATCAGCTGCTCTTCTTCAAGCTCACCATAGTTGACCTGTACCTTGTGTAAGGTGCTGATAACTTTCTTATTCTTCTTCAGCCAACGATTGATATCAATATAGATAATCTCATTTTTGGCGCGTGCAATATTAATATAAGATAAGAGAAAGCCCAGTGGATCCTTTTTTAGGATACGGTGGTAAAACCAGATAAACAGCTTGATACCTTGACGCTTAAAAAAAGATTCGCAGCGCAGATTTAAGATGTCGGTATAGGTCAGTTGACCAAAAACAAAACGCTGCACATTGCGATCGAGCTGTGCATGTACGAGGCGAAAATTACTCGCGACTTCTACATAAATGCCGCCTGTATCGACCGTGCAGTATAAGCGAAACCAGTCTTCATGTATCTCAACACGCAGCTCTAAGATGGCTTTTACATTGTCAGTGACATAAGTTTTTAGCGCATCGTTGACATAAGATTGCGCCAGCGGCAATGAAATCTCATCTTCAAGTTTGTCAGTAGTTTTGTTATATATCTCTTTAATTGATTGGGTTAGCCGCTCCCAACCATCACTGAATGATTCATCAAAGCGGTAGCCGAGATTCTCAAAAAAGTCATCAAAAGGGTCTGAATGATTGACGTTATCACTCATATTATTAAAGCTACTCAAACTTATTATCCTTATCATTATAAAAAGCGTTACCGGTATCAAGCAGTATATATTAAAAACGAGGTGAGCTAAATGAACGTCAGTAACTTGTCAGCTTACCTTTCTTAAAGATATTAATACTCTGATATTTATGAAAACAGTGCGACTTAGAGTATACCTCTAACCGTAAGTAATGATAAATTGTTGAGAGGCTACTGTGAATTTATGGTATACGGTTGTGCTAGCGACACAATTCTATGTCATGTTATGATGGCGCCGGCATGGGCAATAGGTATGGATATTACCACGTTTATTGATGACCGCCTTTATATTCATAAGCTGAGACCGACTGCGGTGTATATTAAAGACTCACAGAGCTACCATTTTTCAGCGCAAGCACCAAAACGCGATATCAGCTTGCCGATGGCGATTGTTATTGCAATTACCGTGCATGCGTTGATTATCTTCGGTATCAGTTTTTCGATGGGGCAAGACCCTGCCGGATTGATGCAAGACGTCGCCAAAGCGCTGACGGATAATATGCAGCCAAATGAAGATGCGCAGTTTATTGCCAATGCATCACAACAAGGCGGCGGCACTGTGCAGGAGCAATTGCGCCAAGAAACCGACCAAAGCAGTCCTTTGTCCGCTGAGCAAATGAGTGAGACACAAGATGTAATTCGCTTGCAGCGGCAAGTGCACCAGCAGCGTTATCAAGAAAGCTACCTGCGCACCACGCTAAGCTGGCGTCATGCAAGCGTAGAGTCTGATAATGATAGTAAACAAGCGCAAGATGATATGAGGGTACAAGAAGAGCGCCTGCGTAAGCAAATCGCTACCTTGGAGGCACAGCTGTCTCAGCGTCAACAAATTTACGCCACCAAATCAAAAGTGGTGACCATGGACAGCAACTCAACAACACATGGCGCTGCAGCGGATTATATCAATACCTTTCGTGAGCACGTTGAACGCGTTGGTAACCTGCAATATCCTGCCCAAGCGCGGGCACAAAGTATCACGGGTGAAGTGCGCTTAATGGTCATTATCGCTAACGACGGTAATATCAAAGCCATACGTTTGCTTGAGAGCTCAAATTCAACTATCTTAGATGAGGCGGCTAAACAATCAGTCAGGCAAGCCGCGCCATTTGGTAAATTTACCACAGACATGAAAGACATTGTTGAATTGCGTCTAATACGCACCTATCGTTATAGTGATACGGTAGAAGTGACGTATTAATACCAGCAGTACTGCATTTTTAAGTATTAAACAGATAACACACAGATATAGAATAAAGAGTTTATATGGAATTTTTAGGTTTTACCCTTGATGTTGCCACCTTAACCAATAACGCTTTGAGCCTTGCTGCCAAAGTTGCGTTAGCGCTGCTAATATTTATTGTAGGGCACTGGCTTGCAAAGAAAGCGGTGACATTCACGCATAAGATTATGCTGCGTAGTCACTTAGATGACACGGTCGCCAATTTTTTAGGTCGGCTTATCTATGGCATGTTGCTGGTGGTCGTAGTTCTAGCGGCGCTGAGTAAAGTTGGGGTACAAACTACCTCAGTCGTTGCTATCTTGGGTGGTGCAGCGGTTGCGATTGGTTTATCGCTTAAAGATCAGTTGTCTAATTTTGCAGCGGGCATTATGATTGTCACTTTTCGCCCCTTTGTACGTGGCGATTATGTGCAAATCAGTAGCTATACGGGCACCGTAACAGAAATTACCTTGGTCAATACCCATCTAACGACGATTAATAATCACGATGTTATCATTCCTAATAGCGATATCACCACTTCAGCCGTCATCAATTACACCTCATTGCCCAATCGCCGCGTCGATATTACGGTAGGCATAGGCTATGATGCTGATATCAAAACTGCCAAGGATGTTATGCTAAATTTGGCAATCACCAATCCAATGGCGTTTACTGATCCTGCACCGGTTATCCGTGTGACCAATTTGGGCGATAACTCCGTTGATTTAACCTTAAACGTCTGGACGACTAACGACGATTGGTGGTCAATGCAGTGCGATCTATTGGAACAGTTTAAATATGCGCTAGACGATAACAAGATTGACATTCCATTCCCGCAGCGCAATGTCCATGTTAAAGGGCTTGATCAGATGATTAATCAAATGGATCAAGCGCAAAAACTGCTAACGAAAAAAGATTAGTTATAAGGGTTTGGGATATTTAGCCCTGCCAAAATTTCAATCTCAAAGCGCTCCATCTCATCTTGCTCGGCTTGTCCGAGCTCATGATCAAAGCCGAGCAAGTGCAGTATGCCATGGACTAATAAATGGCTAATATGCTGCACAGCTTCTTTGTTTTGCTCTGCCGCTTCACGTATCATCACTACATGGCAAATGATTAGCTCGCCAAGTGGTAAAGTTGGCATCAGTCCAATGATTGCGGCAGGCAAGTCGCTTGGGTAAGATAGAATATTGGTTGCATAGTCCTTTTGACGCGCTTCCAAATTCAACTCGCGACCTTCATCTTCATCCGTAATATAAATATCTAGCACTTTAATCTTCTCTTGCCACTGCTCAGCATCGATATCGTCAAAGTACGGCAATATCAGACCCTCTTTTACCTGCTCATCGATATAATCTAACGTCGCCATCATGACTTGCACTAAATTTTCGCGATTATAAAACGTTTCCAATATATCGTCATGGATACTCTCTGAGGCACTTATATCGAGCGTGTCTAAGCTTTCGCTACTATTGAAATTGTTAGTAAAATTATCGTCAATATTATTGTTAGCATCGTTATTACTGTCTTGGCTCATGCCATAATCCTTTTTTTATATCAATTAAAAAATATCTAACAGTAAAAAACCGGATATCAAATCCGGTTTTTTACTAATATGCTTGTATTATGATAAGTTAGAGTTTGGCTGTTGCATCCATCATTGCTTGTTTGCGCTCTTGTTCAGCGATAAAACGCGCTTGCTTACGCTTTTCTTCTAGTATCAATTGCTCGTCATCATAGACATCATAAGCTTCAACGATTTTTTGTACCAATTGATGGCGTACCACGTCTTTTGAATCAAATTTTGTGATACGAATTTCTTCAATACCACTTAAGATTTCCATCGCTTGCGCCAGTCCTGATTTAGTACCACGTGGCAAATCGACCTGCGTAATATCACCAGTAATGACCGCACGTGAACCAAAACCTAAACGCGTCAAAAACATCTTCATTTGCTCAGGTGTGGTATTTTGCGCTTCATCCAAAATCACAAACGAGTTATTAAGCGTGCGACCACGCATATAGGCAAGCGGGGCAATTTCAATGATTTGCTTTTCAAGCATTTTGCCCACTTTCTCAAACCCAAGCATCTCATACAGCGCATCGTACAATGGACGCAAATATGGATCGATTTTTTGGGTTAAATCACCCGGTAAAAAGCCCAGTTTCTCACCCGCTTCTACCGCAGGACGTACCAGTAAAATACGTTCAATCTCATTGCGCTCAATCATATCAACCGCACAAGCAACGGCAAGATAAGTCTTACCGGTACCGGCAGGTCCAATACCAAACGACACGTCAGACGATAAAATATCTCTGACATAACGCTGCTGATTGCCACCACGTGGAATAATTTTGCCGTTACGAGTACGTAAGCTGATAGGCGTAAAGTCACTTGGGGCGTCTAACACTTCTTCTTCATCCGCCAATTGCGCTTCATCTTCTTCAATATCCTCATCACGCGAAAGGCTTGATTGTATGATGAGATGCAACTCTTCTGCGCTGATATCTTTGGTATTTTGTGCTTCATCGACCATTTTATAAATAATACGTTCACCGCGCTCGACACCCAATATGTCGCCACTTAGACAAAAGTCACCTTGGCGTTGGCTGATTTTAATATCGAGACGTTGTTGAATGTATTTCATGTGATTGTTGT
>NZ_DATIRM010000397.1:0-5553 GCF_035469765.1 Psychrobacter sp. | reverse complement strand
GGCAACTAACATGGGTGAAGCTTTTGAGCGTTGCGATAACCGTAGGCACTATAATTATAGTAATTAATAGATAAGCTATTTGTCGGCTAGACAATGCGGCAATTGGTCTAATAAAAAACGCTTTAGCATTTACAGTCTTAGTCAATCGACTTTGCCAATAGCGCCAAGTTAAAACAGTTATTAAATAGACGCCGAATAATATTAATAACAGTTTAGGAAAATCATAAAAGATAAACGCATAAGGCTGCGCATCTTTTTCGAGTAGCCAATGTCCATTTGCATAGAACAGCTCACTAATACGAATATCAAATTGGCTGTGCTCAAACGTCAATGTCGCAATAATGGTTAAGCACAGCAGCTTGAGCCACATCCAATCAGTTGATTTTTTTGCTAGAGTCATTGAGTCACCTTTTAAACTATATTAAGTCAAAAATATCCAAGTCTTACTCAATATAAAAGGTTCCATAAAGCCATTACCCATAAGATAAACAAAAGCAATAACACCAAAAATTGCGCCGCAGAACCCACATCCTTAGCTATTTTAGCGAGTGGATGCTGTTCTGTTGAGGTATGGTCAACACTGGCTTCAATACCGGTATTAAATAGCTCAACGATAAGGGATAAGAAAGAGGTGATTATCAGCATCATTTTTATGCTGATATCAAAAGGGATAAGTATGATTACAATGAACAAGACAAGGTTGAGCCAAAATACTTGTCTAAAAGCTGCCTCATACTTGTAAGCAGCTTTAAAACCATCCAGTGAATAACCAGCGGCTTTCACAATACGAGAAAAACCTTTTTTACCTTTAGCAAGGCTGGCATAACTATTAGGTGCAAGCAGCTCAGTAGCGGCTATTTGATTTTTTGGTTCAGAGTTGTCTTTATTCATATTGAATTCTTAATACTTATTAATATTGAGTAATGCTGTAGAGTTTGCATGATTTAAAAAACAACTAAATAGAAAGTTAGCAAACCGTTCTTATAAAGGCAATTCTTATAAAGACAGTATAAGACAGTGCATCTTAAGAAAGCGTTAAGACAGTTAAGAGCTGTAAGACGATATCGACTCGTTGATGTAAAAAAGAGAGCAAAGACGTATCTATGCTACTTATTATAATAAACACTAAAGGTACTACCGCCTGTCTTATTGGCTTGGTGCGTTAACTGCCAACCCATATGAGCCGTGATACGTTGCACAATACTCAGACCCAAACCGCTACCTTCTACCTGATCGCCTTTATTTACCTCATTCAGACGCTCAAATCTCTCATATAGTAGTGGCATCATGACCTCTGGAATACCAAGACCAGTATCGGTCACTGTAATCTTTTCAGCATCAATAGTCACGATTACCTCGCCATCATCAGTATATTGAAAAGCGTTTTTTATCAAATTGCCCAATGCCATTTTTAACAGTTCAGGTCTTACATATGCGACATAATCTTGATCCGTGACTACTTTGCAACTTACCGGTTTATGGCGGAGCAAATACTGTAAACGTGTCACTTCATTAAGGGTGATGGTATTGATAGAGGTTTGCGGTGTATCCAGCTGTTCAGGAGCGCGCGATAAGAGTAATAAAGCGCTGATAATTTCAGAGGTTTCTTTGGCGGTCGTGCTAATACGGTTGGCGAATTCGATTAATGGGCTATTCTCTTCAAGTTGTGAAGCTAATACCTCAGATGCGCCCATAATAATGGTCAAAGGCGTGCGCAATTCATGACTGACATCACCTGTGAACAGTTGCTCACGTTTTAGATATTGCTCTAGTTTATGATTTTTTTCATCAATCGCTCTTGCTAATACCCCAACTTCTGAGGGTAGGTGGGTTAATTCGGTTAAGTTTCGATGATCTGTTTCTACGGCTTTTTTTAAGTTCAATAACGGCTTAATGATTTGCTTAGATGATAAATGAGAAAATAGCACTGCGATGAGCAAACTTAATAGAACGGCAATTTTTAGCGCATCAGCAAATATGTCTTCTAACTCCTCAAAAATTGCTAATACAGGATAGTTTTCCATCGCTATTTCATTGCCTTCTAAGTACGTTAACACATATTTTTGCTCCTTTTGTTGATAAGCAAAAAAATGAAGATTGGTCTTAGTTTCTCCCGCTTGATTATTCACAGTTACACGCGTTTTTTGAACGGTTCCGTTTGCTAGCGCTTTTAAATTCTCAGGCGCACTATCATAACGATAAATTTTAATACCAGGATTTGCTGTATAGACAGCCTGCTTACCTTCTTTTTCTTGACTGAGTTGTAGCTGTTGTATAAGACGCCCTTTAACTAAGTCCTGTTCAATTCGCATCTCGGCATACATAAAAATACTGACAAAAGCGGCACACAGTAAGATGGCGAATACCAAATAAGAGAGGCGAAATTTATTGGCGATAGAGTCTATATTAAACATAGCAGGGACTTATTTAGTTACAAAAGACAAGGTGTTATAAATCATCAGGGTCGATTATCTGATAACCAACGCCTGGTATGGTCATGATCATAGGCTTGGCAAACGGCTTATCAACCTGCGCACGGACACTATGCAAATGCGTGCGAAGCGCATCACTACTTGGCACATCCTGTCCCCATACTTTTTCCTCAAGCTCAGTTTTACTGACTACCCGAGGTGATGCACTCATTAAAATGTGTAAGATTTTGAATCCCGTTGGGGTTAGTTTTAGCACTTTATCTTCTCGTTTGATACTGTGTTCCTCAGTATTTAGAGACAGCTTGCCGACTTCAATAGTATACTGAAAATGTTCATCCTGATTACGACGTATGAGTGCTTTGATACGTGCCTCTAATTCAACCAATGAGAAAGGCTTGACCAAATAATCATCAGCACCACTATCAAACCCTGCGACTTTATCTAAAATAGTATCGCGAGCTGTCAGCATCAATACTGGTGTTTTGTTATGCAACTCTTCTCTCAGCTTTTTGCACAGCTTGGTACCATCCATACCGGGAAGCATTACATCCAGCAGTATAACGTCGTAACGATTATTTGCTGCAAGTGCCAAGCCACTTAGTCCATTATGAGCATTATCCAACTCAAATCCTTTCGGTTCAAAGAAAGCATATATATTTGCTACGATATCAGGATTGTCTTCAATAATAAGTATCTTGTACATAGATGTCTCGAGTATAAATGCTAGCAGTGCTTGGGTTAAAAAGATTAATTAACAGTTTTAAAAAAGGTTGGCTCTGACTGAACTTCTTGAGTAGTGATACCAAAAAAATGTAATAAGGTTGGCGTAATAAAATCATGTGATACTGGCTGATTGGTCATATCAGACAAACTCTTGGTATTAATGCCATTGTTTTTAGGCGACCAGATAATGACTGGCACCTGTTTTTGAGCATTTGGTGCAATACCGTACGGCAGACCATGTAAATACACGTTGTTTTCACCCAAACTTTCCCCATGATCACTAATATATACCATCACCACATTATAGTCTTGCTCATAGGGTTTTAGCGTATCTATGACGGCATTTAAAAAGTAGTCTGTATAACGAATCGCATTGTCATAACCGTTAATGACAGATTGCATGTCGCATTTAGAAAGCTCATTAGTCATACAGACTGGCTTATATATTTCAAATGCTTTGGGATAGCGTTGGTAATATGCAGGACCGTGATTGCCCATTTGATGTAGTAAAATTAGTGTATCTTGTGGCTTGGCTGCTGACTTTACCACCTTATCAAAACCATCAAGCATGCCAATATCTCGGCATTCACTATCGCAATTGGGATTTACCTCAGGCGTTTTATAGTCCTCAAAAGTCACGCGGTCTGCAACGCCTTTAGAGCTAGAATTATTGTCTCGCCAAACGACCTTGACGCCTTGCTTATTGAGCGTATCCAATACGTTCTCATTGTATTCAGCAGTATCTATGTCGTAGTCTTCTCGGTTCGCATAACTGAACATACAGGGTACTGAATACGCAGTAGATGTCCCACAGGAAATTGCATCTTTGAAGCTATAGATATCTGGCTGGATGGCAAGTAACGGCATCGTATCGCGTTTATAGCCATTTAAGCCAATATGATCAGCGCGAACCGTTTCACCAACTACGAACACCATCAGATTAGGTTTTGTTGTGCTACTGACGGGTGCTATACGTTTTGCATCTGTCGCATGCAGTATCAAGGTATCAGGACGGTTTAGCTCATTGATATAATCGGTACCGAGTTTTATTATAGAATAAATAGGGGTAATGGGATTGGTATAACTACGCACCAGTTTATGCTGGCGAAAAAAACTGGCATATTGGTCGCCGAATGACACTAGGCAAACGGCTATGAGCGCAATAGACATTATCAAGGTGACTGCCTTTTGCACGATTGAGCGACCTATAGACAGGCGCTTTATACGAATCTTACTGATCATAAAAGCTGGTAGTAAACCCAATAGCAGTAGCCTAATAACAAAGCTTGGTGCCATTAATCCCATCGCTTCTGCTTGATCGGTTTGCAAGCTGTTAGCCAACATACCACTATCAAATATCGTGCCATAGGCATCGGTGAAGTAACCACATACTGCCGCAATCAGCACCATAGCAATCAGCACTATTTTTGCCGTAGGACGATAGCATAACAGTTGAAACAATAACCACATCAGCCCAAATAATAAGCCTGTGATAGATATCATAAAGCCAATATTGTCCGCAAGCGGATAAATAGAGAGTACTTGCTTAAAGAAAGTAATATTGGCAGTAACTACTAAATAAAGGGCAACAATGATAATCAAATAATTAAGATTAATGTCATGATTAAAAATTGTGCTTATATAGCCTTTTTTAGTATTAGCTTGAGTGCTATCAGTGCTAAGTGCTTGAGAAGGTGACATAAACGGGTTTCTCAACAGGATGATAAGGAATAGTGTTCCTTACGATAACAAGTAGCTCGTTAAGAAGATGTTAAGGAGATTGATTTGAAAGCGTCTTTTGGAGCCTTTCCTAAACTCTGTGTAACTGTTTATAATCCACTAACCGGAGAATAAGCAATGACTACTCAATCTGACATTAAAAAACTGGCCGAGCAAATGGCTATCAGCATGAAAATTTTTGATGATATCAAAGACTTCCAAAAGCAACTCATGCAATCGTTTATCGACACTGCCTTGGACAAGCGAGGGCTGGCTGTACTTAGCAGGAGTAAAAGATTTATACACCAAAGAGCTGGTCGGCTATGCCATTAATAAGCGCATGACAGCAGATTTAGTATGCCGTGTACTCAATATAGCAATCAAAAATAAACGACCAAGCCAAGGGCTGATTGTACATTCTGACAAAGGCAGCCAGTATTGCAGTCATGCCTATCACAAAATCATCAAGCGGCATCATTTTAAAGGCTCAATGAGTGGTAAAGGTAATTGCTTTGATAATGCGCCAATAGAGAGTTTCTCGGGTGAGGAGCACTGCTCCGCAAGGAAGAATGAACTTGTATACCATCATGACTATAAAACAAGGTTTACAGCGATCAACGAAATCACACAATATATCGAGCTGTACTACAACCAGACTAGGATTCAAAAGAGTTTAGGC
>NZ_DATIRM010000396.1:0-8795 GCF_035469765.1 Psychrobacter sp. | reverse complement strand
TTACTGACCATATCCTGCTGCATGGTCAGCTGAGTAAGTTGTTTGGTTATCGCTGGCGTAGCAGCGAGTGTGGTGAGTAACAGTTGATGCTCCACTATCATTGCTACTGTGCTAGCGCTAAAGCTAGTTATTGCAGGCATTATATCGTCAGCAAGCACTATATCATCCATAGTTTCAGCAGCAAGACCATGACTAGCTGTACATCACTGAGTTCATCGATAACAGGTAATACCAAAACCTCACTTAAGTGCGGGAAACGCTCAAATATCAGCGGCAGATAGCTAATCGCCATCCCTTGATACAAGGATTGACACAGTAGCATGGTATGTTTGTCTTGGTATAGGATGGTTTGCTGCCCAGCACCTTTTTCTGGTACAGATAATAATAAAAAATCAGGCAGTAAAGCGACGATATTCATGCCAGTAAGCTTAGCGCTTTGTTGCCATAACTCAATATCACTTTGCGCCAGTGCATATAGGTAATGAGTATTGTGGTGACTCATATGCCGAATAGTCAACTGCTCAACAGGCGTCAAAGACATCTCTTCAAACAAATCCTATTTACTAATTTCCAGTGTCTACTGTCTTTATGCCAAACCGCTAGTGGACTGTTCTGCGCGCGCAACCAAACGTGTAACACCAAATGCGTCCCCAACTATCAAAGCTGTAATTTATTAAACCCATTATTTAGCTAAAATGTAGATGGTTTATGAGCATCAATATGAGCGCTATCATTAATTAATTAGTAATAACAACTGATATCAATAAGACTGACCCGGTACAAAGCGCGCAATCTCACGTGCCACACCTGTCATCACAAAGTCCATTTCAAACACGCGTGCTTCTGCTAAAGAAAAGGACTCAGGGTAATCACCCGTTAGTAGCGCTGCAATATAGGCAATGATAGACATATGACAGACTACCACTAGACACTCTGCTTCAATATGAGCAATATCCGCTAAAGCCTGCCGCGCATCGTCAGAAGGCGTGATATTCTGCTGTATATGTGATGGCACATTAGCCATAAGCACTTGTAGTTCTGCCAGTGTCTGCTGCGCCCTCACGTAAGGACTGACCAAAAAATAATCAGGCTGATAGTGGCTGCTGATATATTTTGCCGTTTGCTTTGCCTGTTCATGACCAAAACCAGTCAGCTGCCGTGCGCTATCCGGACGCGTCTCGTCTTCCGCCTGACCATGGCGCATCAAAATAATTTTCATAATTTATCCGCCTTTTTTATTATTGTTATATTATCAGTCCAAAGTACATTTTGCGTCATGATCGCTATCCTGAATATTATTACTCTACCCAGCTATAGCGATATGACGATATACCTCTAGCAACCTAAATAAATGCTTAGACATTACTTATTATCCTGCTTACTGTTATCATTTTTTGCCTGATTATTTGCAGTTTGCATTTGCGCCGTCATTGCAGCATTGCTGTGGTCATGCTCCATGACAAACTCAACATCACTACGAAAACCTGCTTCCATCAAGTGTAAAGCAACGCCAAGTGCCGCTTTGTCTTCATAAATAACAGCGTGCAGTGCGTGGGTAATAGGCATATAAATACCTTCTTTGGTGGCTTTTTCGTGTACCTGCTGAATGGTATTAACCCCTTCCGCAGTTTGTCCCAGTTTTTTGACTGCAGCGTCAATCTTCATACCACGACCAAGCATGTTACCAATGCGATAGTTACGACTGAGCTCCGAGTTACAAGTAGCGTATAAATCCCCCACACCTGATAATCCTAAAAAGGTTAACGGATTGGCACCTGTGTGTACGCCAAAGCGGCTCATCTCTGCCAAGCCGCGGGTCAATATCATCGCTTTGGTGTTTTCACCAACCTCATAAGCGGCTGCCATACCCATGGCAATGGCATAAATATTCTTTAGCGCACCGCCAAGCTCAACGCCGCGAATATCATCACTGGCAAACACTCTAAAGAACGCACTATGCAAAGCAGCTTGTACTGCATGACGTAATGGTTCAGATTCACTGGCGATTACCGTGGCAGATGGCATGTTTTTCATGATTTCTATAGCGAGGTTTGGACCCGACATCACCCCAAAATTTACTTCAGGTAACTCCTCTTTTATGATGTCACTCATCAGAGCAAAGGTGTCTTTTTCCATACCTTTGGTTAGAGACACAATAGATTGCCCGCTAATAAAAGGCGCAATACTTTTAAGCGTTTCACGAAATGCTAAGCCTGGTACGGCAATAAAAATGATATCAGTATCTTTGACTGCTGCTTGCAGATCGTGACTATATTTTAGGCGGTCATCAAGCTTATAGCCTGGCAGATACTTTTTATTCATCTGCGACTTTACCATCGCTTTCACAGTACGCTTATTGCGTACCCACAGCGTGGTATCGCAGCCATTGCGCGCCGCTAAGTTTGCCATTGCTGTGCCAAAACTACCGCCACCTAATACCACCAAACGTAGCTTGGTCGGATTACTATGAATCTCTGCCATGTTTTTTGCCACTGCAGATTCTACTGCACTTGGATTTAATTTTTTACGTCCAATACCAGATTTGGTGGCACGCTCGATGATGCCAGACAACAATTTTTTTTGTTTTTCAGCCAATTTTTTCTCGGCTTCAGTACTGTCTGTCTTTGTCTGTGTGTGTTTATCATGCGCACTTGTCATATATTTTATCCGTGTTGACTGATTTTATTATCAATAAATTTATGCTGAGTATACAGTGAGAGCAGCGATATGTATGAACAATTATTTGTACAAATTAGCGGTCTTCTTGAGATCTCTACCTTTATAAAACAGTCATTTCGTTAAATTTCTATTTAGCTATTACTTTTAATATCCAGTGTCTTGCCACAATAAGCGGCTTATTGCTCGAAGCGCGTTAAAGGTTCAATATCAATGGGTTTACGCGTTGGCATATCACAAGGACTGCTGCCAGTATAAACAAAAGCCGTGACATAATCACCTGCACTCACATCAAAATAGGCTTTAACATCAGGCTCATTACAAAGCAGACCCGTACGCCAAACCGTGCTAAATCCTTGTGCTTTTAGCGCTAAGATAAGGTTTTGAACCGCAGCACCAGCACTGAGCATCTGCTCAAAGGGTGGAACTTTTTTGTGAGCTTGCATCTGAGTGACGACCGTAATAATAACAGGCGCCCGTAATGGCATATTACAAATTTTCTGCCGTTCTTTTTCAGACAGTGTCTCGCCCTCTTGCGTGGCTTGTGCTTCAGCTGCCGCCAAAAATGCACGACCCAGCTCATGGCGGGCATTGCCTTGGGTGACGATAAAACGCCATGGTTGTAGTTTTTTATGATCTGGGGCGGTCACTGCGCAATCGATAGCTGCTTTGATTTGCATCTCTGTTGGTGCAGGGATGCTTAGATTGCCAATGCTGCGCCGTGATTTAATCCAATTAATCAGTTGTTCATCGGTCACTTGTGAGTTGGTCACTATTGGGCTTTCTGTATTATGTTTTTGATCATTTTTATGGTTATGACTCTCTGCAGAGATACTCATGTCTTATCCTTATTCATTATTATATGTGTTTAGCTATTAGGCATATTTGCCCATTATGGGTGATATTATTATAATTTTATGAGGTATATGTAGAAAAAAACCAGCTGCTTCTATTTTCCGTTATTAAGCAGTCGATAGTGTTAAATAACAACTGGTTTTTACTATTTCAGGGATTGAATAAACACTATGCCGCATCCGAATCTTCGGTACGATGCTCCATTTTTAGATAATCTTCTGACTGCATCTCAAGCAGGCGCGAACGCGTACGCTCAATCTCAAATGCCAGCTTTTGTCCTTGATATAGCTCAAGAATCGGCTGCTGCGCGCGAACCAATAATTTGACGCGGCGATCATAAAACTCATCGACTAAGTAAATAAAGCGCCGTGTGGGGTCGCGCAAATCATCATCTAGCGCTGGTACTGCATTGATAAGTACGGTGCTGAACTGCTTAGCGATTTCAATAAAATCAGATGCCGAACGCGGCTCCATACATAAATGACGAAAATCGCAGAATAAGATGTCATCGGTACGCGCATTAATTCTGATTTCACGACCATTAATAGTGATAGGCTCATTACTGAATTTTTGATTGTTAGATAAGCTGGCAAAGCGGTTGGCAAGCCAGTGGTGATTGGCTTTGGTCATGGGCGACTCGTACAGCTCCGCCTGCTGCAATACGCGCAAGCGATAATCAATACCAGAATCGATATTCATAACGCTGGTATGATTCTCAACTTCAGCAATAGCAGGCATAAAGCGATCTCGATGCAAGCCATCTTTATACAGTCCTGATGGCTCAATGTTTGACGTTGCCACCAATGTAATGCCGCGATTGAATAGCATAGTGAACAAATCGCCCAAGATCATCGCATCAGAAACGTTCGAGACAAAAAACTCATCAAAACAGATGATAACGGCTTCTGCGTAGATAATATCAGCGACTTTTTCCAGCGGGTCACTCTGACCTTGTAGGTTATTTAACTCTTGATGTACGCGCTGCATAAAATGATGGAAATGTTGACGCATTTTGCGCTCAATGGTTAATGAGTCATAAAACATGTCCATCATCCATGTTTTACCACGTCCTACCCCGCCCCACATATACAAGCCTTTGGGAGCAGCTGGCTTTGCCTTTAAAAAACTAAAGAAGCCCTTTTTTTGTACTGCACTATGATTGAGCTGATGGTACAGCTCATCTAAGTAACTCATCGCCAGATATTGCTGCTCATCTCGAGTAAACTCATCAGTACTGATGGCTTGCTCATAACGTTGCAAGGGAGATAAACTCATAATATGACTCATTAATAAACAAAATAACTATTAGAATAAAGTGTTGCTACCAACAATCGCTACTAACTTATGCTTTTTACACTGAGATAGTAACAACTGATCTATTAGAATGATTAATCACAACCATTCTTTAGGTTAACACAGCTCAAGGCGATACAAATAACCGATTACATTTGACGATATTTATCGAAATTGATTAGCACAAAATCAATTTACACCACGTAAAGCTTATCAAATATCTCTGCGATGGGTGTGCTGCTCCAACAATTTCTTTAGCTCAGACAAGCGCCCGTGAAAAAAGTGTCCTGCACCATCAACGATACTGACATCAATCCCTAAGCGCTCAGCAAATGCTTGCATGTTGCTTGGGTCAATGACTTCATCCGCATTACCATAAATCTCAAAGGTTTTTTCAGTGGGTAAGGTGAGATCACTGCTGTCATTTTTTTCAACTGATGGTGCGATAAGCGCGACGTTTGCTATCTCAAAATCATCCAGTCCCCAGATTTGCGGTGATACCAGTACTTGCTCAGCCACTCGCGCAGTTACATAACCGCCAAAAGAGAAGCCACCAAGCCATAATTTTCGTGCATCGGTTTGCTCAGCAATCCATTGTAGCACGGTCATTGCATCGACTACCTCACCATCAGCATAATCATGCTCGCCTGTCGACTGACCGACACCGCGAAAGTTAAAACGTACCACGTGCATACCCTTATCGCGAGCAAAACGGTACATAGTCGTCACCACTTTATTGTTCATCGTACCGTCAAACAATGGATTGGGATGACAAAGTAGCGCCACTGTGTCCGTATTTGGGTCATTAGGATTGTCTTGTTGCCACAGCGCGTCAACCTCTAACACGCCAGCAGGAGCAGGAATTAATTGCATAAAATACTTATCAGTTAAGAATGAATGTCTCAATTATCCTAGATATGGTTTATATTTCAAGTGATTTGCTGTGTATTGCTACTGTCCATCGCTTTTTCCTTTTTAATAATAGATATTCACCACAAAAGTATCATGGGTGGTTTTTTCAATATAGCGCATGGATATAGTCATTAATTTCCATATGCAATACAAGCGCAATACCGAACACAAGAACCGCCTAGACACTTAATATGTGAATAGGGTAAATTCACCCTGTCCGCTCATGCGTTGATTTATTATCCTGCTTTTATAATAACCACGTCATATTAGGCGATATTTTCTCTTTTAGGTTTTCGCTTTCATTGTTAATTTATTGGATTTAGGAATCACTTATGAATATTTTTAATAAAACCGCGGCTTTAACAGCCACTTTGGCTGCTGCATTGGCTCTAAGTGCTTGTCAAACCAGCCCATCTTCTCCTGTCATTCAGCGTGCCGACTCTCTTTATGAGACAACTGGTATCGCTAAAACCAAAGTACAAGCTCAAAAAAATGCATTGGATAGCGCGAAGACTACTTGCCGAAGTAAGCAAGTTATCGTCGTTGATGATCAGGTAAAATATAATGGCATTTTAAATGAGAGTACGGGTCGTATGATTGGTCAAGCAAGTGCCGTACTCGGTACCATCCTTGGTACTGGCTCGCCAAATTTATCACGTGATGATGATTATGAATATATGCTTAGCTTTCGTTGCCAGTAATTGAATAAATTATAACGTGAGACTGGCTTTAATGATTCAATAAACAGTCAGAATATTAAAAGCCGTTCAAAGCCAATCAGCTTGTGAGAAATATTATTAATCGCAAGCTGATTGGCTTTGCTTTTTGTGTGGCTAATTTTGAGTTACACTACTCTATTCACTATTTTTATCCTTTATCTTGCCTAGCCAGTCTCTAAGCCTTCATTACCTTTGGTCACTATTATGCGCAAACCCAATCTGTCACCTATCCAAAAAGCGAGCACTGAAAAATCCAAGGTATTAACACCTGCCAAAGATTTAGCGACATTAGAGGCAGAGCTGGCAGCGCAAGAAAACAGCTTAGAAGTTAATTTAGAAGATACTGTCTTACGACTGAGTGATTATTTATCAGCGGTTGACATGGTAATCAAGCAAACCTTTGATCACCGAGTATGGGTCAAAGCTGAGATTCGTAATTTGTCTAGCAAAGGCGGACATTATTACTTTGAGTTGGCAGAAAAAGATGATGATGGTAAAGTCATCGCCAGCTGCCGTGGCAATCTTTGGCGCTTTAAAGCAGCGCGCGTGTTAGCAAAGTTTGAGCGCGCAACCGGAATGCCACTTGACCGTGATTTAACCGTACTGCTCAAAGTATCGGCAGGTTTTCATGCACAATATGGTTTCTCGCTCACCATTGAAGACATTGACCCTAGCTACACCTTAGGCGATCTGGCACGCCAATATGCAGAAATGGTTGACCGTTTGACGGGTGAAGGGCTATTAAACCTCAATCAGCAGTTGCCAATGCCATTTGATATCGAGCATGTGCTGGTTATTGCTCCTGAAAAAGCAGCAGGACTGGGCGACTTTCAAGCAGATGCCGATCGTTTAGCCAGTACGGGTGCTTGTCATTTTCATTATCACAATGCCACTTTTCAGGGTAACCATGCCCCAGCAGAGATTCGCCAAGCAATCATTAGCGCCCAGCAGCAGTTTGAAGAGACCTATCAGCGTCTGCCAGATTTGTTAGTAATTATCCGTGGTGGCGGTGCCGTTGGTGATTTGGCTTATCTGAATGATTATGAACTTTCTGCCCTCGTTGCTGAGCAGCCTGTACCCGTCTGGGTAGGCATTGGGCATGAGCGTGACAAAGTTATCTTAGATGAAGTGGCGCATACCAGTTTTGATACCCCATCAAAAGTCATTGCGGCTATCATGGCGCATATAGCACAGCTGATGACTCAGACACTACAATATCAAGCACAAATCAAACAAGCAGCGCAGCGTCAATTAAATATCTCTGAACAGCAAACGGCACGTCAATTAAGCCAAATACAATCACAAACGATTGGTCAATTAACTGCGTTGCAAAAAGACAGTGATTATGCGTGGCGTAGTATTCAGCAAAGTGCCCAGCGACAAGTGAAGCAAGCCGCTAGGCGCATAAGCGATATACGCACACAAATTCAAGCGTCTGCTTATCAGCAGTTAACTATGGCTGCTAACGCTAATCAAAACCACCAGCAAACCATTATGCATTCGGCACAGCAGCAGCTCGTACAAGCACATCGTGATAGCACACATCTACGTGATATCGTACTTTTGCATCGACCTGCTCGCGTATTAAAGCAGGGCTATAGCATGCTTACTGATGAAAAAGACAAGAGAATACTGACCAGTACTAGCCAGCTGTATCCTGAGCAAACCATTCATATTGTCCTAAAAGATGGTAAGGCAAAAGCACAGATTATCGATGTTTATATTAATGAGAAAACGCTAGAATCTGCAAACACATCTGCTTAATTGCCTAACAATACTGAATATACGCAACCGTTAGTTATCTATTTTTATTTTTAATATTAGGAAACCTTATGAGCAACCCTACTCGCAAACGCAAAAAAGTAGCCCCAAAAACCTTTAAGGCGGCTTACGACATTTTAAAAGCCAATGCCGCGGAACTACAGCAACAAGATGAGCCTGATATTGATAATCTAATGACTACCGTCGAAGAATCTATTGCCGCTTATCGCGTTTGCGAGACTCGCATTCATGCGGTACAACAAGCATTAGATGCGGCATTTTCTGAAGAAGATAAAACGGTCTCAAGCGACAGCTAAATAGCCGTTTTATAGTGCCTGAATAGTTTTTAAGAATAGCTATTCAGGCGCATCAACTTCAAACACTTGGCGCAAATAGGCAAGATAAGTATCATTATTAATCATGGTCTTGCCTGGGCTATCAGACAGTTTTGCGACTGGCTGACCATTACATTCAACCAATTTCAGGACAATATTTAACGGTGTGATGCCCATATCATTGGTGAGATTGGTGCCAATACCAAAGCTGGTTTTGATTTGACCTTTAAAATACTGATGTAAA
>NZ_DATIRM010000395.1:0-4289 GCF_035469765.1 Psychrobacter sp. | reverse complement strand
AGTAAGACAAAGCGTTCTGCACTACCGCCCTCTGGACTCATTAAATATTCAACAGCAGGAATGGCTTGTTGATTAGGTGCCGCACCAGTATAAAAAATATTTTCTGACTGCTCTTGACCCTCGTACTGCACCGGATAAAACATCAAACCGTTTAGTTCTTCAACGACAGGCAGTACTGACTTACGTGACACAGATGTCCAACCACCAAATATCACATCGACTTTATCTTGGGTTAACAGCTGACGAGCTTTTTCAGCGAATAACGGCCAATCAGAAGCGGGATCTACGACGATTGGCTCTAGTTGTTTACCTAACACACCACCATTGGCATTAATTTCATCAATGGTCATGAGGGCAGTATCTTTTAATGATGTTTCAGAGATGGCCATCGTTCCAGATAAAGAATGCAAGATACCAACTTTGATTGTGTCACCATCTGCTGCAGGGGTAGCAGTCGTCTCGGCCGTTTCGGTTTTTGTGGTTGTAGAATTGGTCTCAGCGCTAGTTTCTGCAGGTTTTTGACAACCTATAAGACTTAAGCTACCTAAAACGGCTACTGCTAGTAGAGACAAACGTGATGTGAGTTTCGAGTCGATACGATAGTTTGTACTGATAGGAGTAGCAGTGATAAGCGTTGGCAATAAAGACATGTATTTCTCCAAAAAGATAAAGTAGCAGCTTGGCAGGCCGAGTTAACAAACCATTCCTAACTGCTATTAATACTTCAATATTTGTGCCAACCTAAAATATAAAAAATTGCACCAATATTGTTCCTTATCAGTAAGTTTAGCTCTTTTCTTGCACCATAATGGTGTCATAATTTTCTATGCACCATAAGTGTCTAGTCTAAGAGGATTATAACAATTACATTGAAAGCGGTATGCTACTAAGTTCAGAAAGTGTAAACAAGGGTGCTTGCAAAACCCCAATATTAATCAAACCACCTGAGTATTTCTAAAAGTTGTAGGAACCCGCTAAGACTTGCCAGCAAATGCCTAGTAGGTTTTTTATGTATAACCAGGCTAATCGCTTTGATTTTCATAAAGCTCTTATTGATAATGCTATACCTTGAAAAACCATAATATTGCTACCTGAGAGGTAAGGGTTTTGTTATCAGGATACTTGCTCTACATGAGTAAAAGTTAGGTTTAATACTCCGATTCAGTTGAAACGTTTCCATTCTAAGCCCTTAGGAAGCAACATTTAACGTTACTTCTTAAGGGCTTATCTTATTATTATTTACCGGTTTGGTGGGACGTTGTCTGAGTAAAATCAATTCCTTGATTAATATTATGTTACAACGAATCATTAATACTCTGATGATTGTCATGACGTTTTATAATGAAAAATCAAAGCTTTAAAGCGACCCAAAAATTGGTAATGCTTATTTCACAAAATCTATGGGTTCATCCTGATGCAAAATTGGAATTTAAGGTTTGGCAGTACATCGTTTGCCGCCCCTGCGACCATAGCTGGCAATCCTAGATGACTATTACCGTTAACCGCTATGATTGTGTGATGTAAAAGACGGTTACCTGTTTTTCAATACAATTTTTTGTATCGATCAGGTGATGAGGTTGGAAGCAAGATGTCGTCACCCGTGCTTAATAGCACCTGAGAGTAGTCATAATATTAAATGACAGGAGTGGTGCGAGGTGATGGGTTTATTCAGGTTTAGCGACGTGGATCATCCCATTCTGTTTAAGGAGATATATCAGAATGCACCAAAGCAGCTTTGAGCTATGCTGAATAAACTGCATAATCAGTTATCATAAACGCTTTATTGAGTCGTTATTTTACTAAATTCAGTTGTATGGTTTCTTCAGGATAGCTCAGTGTCTCGGTGGTGTAATCTAGTTCTTGCTTATTTCACATACACAAATTGATCATTAAAAATTCTGATAAACGGACAGCAATATTGTTTATCAGAATTAGGATAATGTTTGACTGAAACCTAATCTACTCCAATAATTGCCTAAAGCCTAAAGCCGCTCTTAATCTATCTTCAGCATCGATTTCGCCACAGCTTCGGCCACTTTAATGCCATCAATCCCTGCTGATAATATTCCACCTGCGTAGCCAGCGCCTTCGCCTGCAGGGAATAAGCCTTTGGTGTTAATGCTTTGGAATTCTTTATTGCGTTTAATACTTATTGGTGACGATGTTCTGGTTTCTACGCCAGTTAGTAAACCGTCGTCAGATGAAAATCCTTGGATTTTTTTATTAAACGCTGGAATGGCTTCACGTATGGCATCCACGGCAAAATCGGGTAGTGCTTTGCTTAAGTCGGTTAAGGTAATGCCCGGTGTGTAAGACGGGTTAACATCACCTAATTCTGAATTTGGTTTACCTTTTAAGAAATCGCCAATGGTTTGCGCTGGTGCATTGTAGTTTTTGCCGCCTAATTCAAACGCTAAGGTTTCTAGTTGTCTTTGTAAGTCGATACCAGCAAGAGGGTGGTTTGGGTAATCTCGCTCTGGGTCGATGCCTACAACAATAGCACTGTTGGCGTTACGTTCGTTTCTTGAATATTGGCTCATGCCGTTAGTTACAACACGGCCTTCTTCTGATGTTGCGGCAACAACGGTTCCGCCTGGACACATGCAGAAGCTATAAACAGAACGACCATTTTTACAATGATGAACAAGTTTGTAATCCGCAGCGCCAAGTATTTCGTTTCCAGCATTGTCACCAAAGCGTGCTTGGTCTATGGTTGACTGTTTATGTTCAATCCTAAAGCCAATTGAGAAAGGTTTTGCTTCAATATACACGCCTTTATCATGGATCATTTCAAAAGTGTCTCGGGCGCTATGACCAACAGCAAGAACAACATGGTTAGTTTTTAAGGTTTCGCCACTATTAAGTGTCACGCCAGTTACTTTTGAGTCAGTTATATGTAAGTCGTCTACGCGAGTAGCAAAACGGACTTCACCACCGATTTCTATGATCTCGGCACGCATTTTTTCTACCATGCTGACTAACTTATAAGTACCTATGTGCGGTTTACTAACAAATAAAATTTCCTCTGGTGCGCCTGCTTTAACAAATTCTGTCATTACTTTACGGCCATAATGATTTGGATCTTTCACTTGGCTATATAATTTACCGTCGGAAAAGGTACCGGCTCCACCTTCACCGAATTGTACGTTTGATTCAGTGTTTAATTTACGCTGACGCCAAAAGCCAAAGGTGTCTTTGGTGCGTTGTCTTACTTCATTACCGCGTTCAATAATGATAGGTTTAAAACCCATCTGGGCAAGAGTAAGTCCAGCCATTAATCCACAAGGACCAAAACCAATAACAACAGGGCGCTCAGTTAAATCTTTTGGCGCTTGGCCAACATAGCTATAACTTGTATCTGGTGTTGCTTTAACATGGTTGTCTGACTCAAATTGAACCAGTAAATCATTAGTTAAATCCGAGTCGGTAAGTGTGATGTCTAGCGTATAAATTAATTGGATATTTCTTTTATTACGAGCATCATAACCACGTTTAAACATCACAAATGAAGCCATTTGCTCAGCAGAAATTTTAAGTTTTGTCGTTATAGCAGTAGTTAGATCTTCAGGTGCATGATTTAATGGCAATTTAATTTCAGTTAAACGTATCATTGGTTACTCATAAACTAGTGTAGAAAACATTCGCGCATTTTACTGGTACTGATACAAATAAGCGAATAAATATTTTACTTACGCGGGGTAAATTTACGGATTTGTATTGTAGTGTGAAAATGATTGAGTATGATCCGCCCACCAAGAGTGGGCTATAAGCTTAAGAGTCTTTGATATCAAGCTATACAACATTTTAATAAATAATTTTAATAACAAAGGACGCTCTTGTTGAATATTTAACAACAGTGTAGTGGTGCTGCTAGGTAATGACAAGTGATGCAGTAAGACGTAATGTAAGTCAATTCGGGGGCTGTAGCGGATTTTGGTGATGCGAGGTTATGTCTAAATATAATAATTGGTGCGCCCACAGGATTCCAAACTGACAAGTTAAGTAATTGTTTTATATGTAATTATTTTGAATAAAAAAAGACGATACCGTCACCGATACCGTCATTCGTTAAAGTGGCTCATTGTTTTTGTTCGGTTCGAATCGTATTAGCTGGGTCCACAATAGCATCAATTTTAGATTTTAACCACTTATTAGGACGGCCCTGAATATCTGGCTCGGGTAAGAAACCAGACTTACGGCGTTGGGTAAGTGTGTCGTCAGATTTCCATTGGAATATCTGCTTAATGTCGCTAGTCGTGTAATATATGCCGGTCATTTCGTCACCTCGT
>NZ_DATIRM010000394.1:0-4073 GCF_035469765.1 Psychrobacter sp. | reverse complement strand
GTACTGATCCACAAAATAAAAGATCAGGTGGTATTTCAGCCTTCATCGTTGAGAGCGATACCCCTGGTATTACTTTGGGTAAAATTGACAAAAAAATGGGTCAAAAAGGTGCTCATACCTGTGATGTTATCTTTGATAATTGTGTGGTGCCTGCTGATGCTTTGATTGGTGGTATCGAAGGTGTAGGTTTCAAAACTGCGATGAAAGTACTTGATAAAGGACGCCTACATATTGCTGCAGCGAGTACCGGAGCCGCTACTCGAATGTTGGATGATGCATTACATTATGCCGTTGAGCGTAAGCAATTTGGGCAACCAATTGCTAATTTCCAGCTTATTCAAGCGATGCTCGCTGATTCAAAAGCAGAAATTTATGCGGCTAAATCTATGGTATTAGATGCGTCACGTCTGCGCGATGAAGGTAAAGATGTCGTCACCGAATCATCCTGTGCCAAGATGTTTGCCACCGAAATGTGTGGCCGTGTTGCTGATAGAGCCGTACAAATCCATGGCGGTGCTGGCTATATTGCAGATTATGGCATTGAGCGTTTTTATCGTGATGTACGCTTATATCGTTTATATGAAGGTACTACCCAGATTCAGCAAATTATTATTGCCCGTAATATGATTAAAGAAGTGAGTAAATAGTCATTTGTTTCATGAGCAAGGCGATACCGGTATTTGCTAGGACGTAGATACCGTAATAAAGACACTATCAAAATAGTTTTTTATTCTCACAACGATAAGGATATGTATTGTGAAAAGTGCCGCTATAACTTCAAATCCAAGCTTAAATTCTACCCAGAAGCAACCTTGGAAACTAGCCTTCTTTTTTTGTTTTCTAGTTTTATTATGTGATGGGGCTGATATTGGTATTCTTGCCTTTACGCTTTCAAGTCTAAAACAAGAATTTGGATTGACCAATGTACAAGCAGGTGCTTTGGGCAGTTGGTCATTATTTGGCATGGCAATCGGTGGATTTTTCGGCGGTTGGGCATGTGATCGTTTTGGGCGGGTACGTGTCATCGTAGTTGCGACAGCACTCTTCTCTATCTTATCTGGCTTTAGTGGATTTGTGCAAAGCTATGAGCAGTTTATAGCATTACGGTTTACCGCTTGTTTGGGTCTTGGTAGTTTATACATCGCGACTAATACTTTGATGTCTGAGATGGTACCTACCAAACATCGAACGACTGTGCTTGCAGCGTTGATGACAGGTTTTACTTTAGGGTCTTTGGTTATTACTAGCATTTCAGCTTGGATTATTCCAAGTTATGGTTGGCGCACTCTGTATCTTTTAACATTTATACCTATCATTCTCTCGATATCGATGTACTTTCTTATATCTGAACCACAGTCTTGGAAAGAGTCACGTGCCCTTAAACTCAGTGGCTCCAAAAACTCACTCCAAAAACCTGAAAATCCCTATAAGGCCATATTTGAAAATCCAAAGCATCGCATCATGTTTATTTTATGGTCTATGAGTTCAGGACTTTTATTATTCGGTTATTTTGGCGTAAGCAACTGGTTACCTTCTTACCTAGAAACTGAACTGGGTATCAAGTTTAAGGAGATGGCACTATATATGGCGGGTACTTATTTGACTATGATGTTTGCTAAAGTAGTTGCCGGCGTAGTGGCTGATAAAATAGGTCGTAAGATAGTATTTGCTTTCGGTACTATGGGTACCGCACTATTTATACCGGTATTGGTCTATATGCATACGCCAGAAAACATCGGTTGGTTAATGCTAACTTTTGGTTTCTTGTATGGCATCCCTTATGCTATCAATGCTACTTATTTAACGGAAAGTTTTCCCACTGCTATTCGAGGTACTGCTATTGGCGGTGCATTCAATATCGGACGGTTAGGATCGGTGATTGCTCCTGTCGCCATTGGTTATATGGCCATGCAAAACTCTATCGGCGCAGGTTTATTACTGATGGCAGGGGCATACTTCTTATGTGGTCTTATTCCAACTTTGTTCATCAAAGAACAGCAGTATGATCCGCAAAAGGCGTAATACTATTCAATATATATACCGCATAGCGAAATAGCTTATAATAACTATGTCAGTAATTTAAATGCACCTTTAACATAGTATTGTTAAAGGTGCAGAACACTATTAGCGTACAACCGTTTTTTATTATAAAAATACAATAAGCATCATATTTATACTAACTTAATTGAGATTAAAAATAATATATGACAACTAAAAACCTTATGGAAGACAGCTCTAAAAATACAACACATATTGAGTTGCTAGAGCCGATTGCAGAGATGAGAGATCAACATGACAGGCAATTCGTCACAGCTTTGGCTCGAGGACTTGAGCTGCTTCGTTGTTTTACACCGCAACGTCCTTATCTTGGCAATCAAGACCTCAGTCAATTAACAGGGCTTCCTAAAGGAACGATCACTCGTCTTACTTATACTTTAGTCAAGTTAGGCTATTTAAAGCAATCATCAAATAGTAGTAAATATCAACTCTCTGCAGGCGTGTTGGGATTTGGCTACACGATGATGGCCAATATCTCTATTAATAATTTGGTAACGCCGTACATGGAAGAACTGGCAGATTATGCTAATAGTGCCGTTGCTATGGCAACCCGTGATCGACTAACCATGGTATATCTAAATGTCGTTCAAGGTTCTAGCACGACTACGATGCGGCGCAATGTCGGTTCGTACTTACCTATTCATTTAAGTTCAATGGGAAGAGCATGTTTAGCAAGCATGCCGCAGGCTGAGCAAGAGTTCATTCTTGATGCCATTCGTACTAAGCACAAAGATGATTGGCTGAAAATTAGGCGAGGACTGGATAAAGCCTTTAAAGATTATGATGATTATGGGTATTGTTTTTCGATTAGTGAATGGCAGAAAGATGTGAATGCGGTTGCTACAGCCTTGATGCATCCTACTGAGGGTCTACTGACCTTTAATTGTGGCGCGCCAAACTTCGTCCTTAGCCGTGACAAACTAGAGGAAGATATCGCACCTCGTCTATTGCATATGAAAAATAATATTCAAGATAATCTTTACATCAGCTAGAACACAGTCACAAAATCTTCTTTAGGTTTCAATAAATTTCTAGAAAACAAAAAAGTATAATGGCTTTTTTTGGTGAGTTTACAAACAAATACCTTTCTGGAAAACTTAAAAACTTTATAACCATTAGACTATAGGGTTTTAAATATTTTTCTTAGGGTCTGTTATAAAAAATAATGTTCAAGCACTGCCGCAAGAGACAAGACTAAATCATTAACTAACGCAAATCATCCACGACCGCAAGCATAGCAACTAACGATGCTTCTCCTAATTTAATAGAACGCTCAGGTGACCAGCCTGTATCGGCATCAGGGACATTATTGTTGTCTATAAATGGCATCTCCAAGGTATTGGCAAGGCAGTCAAAACGTTCAGCTACCCAGTGAGTGGCAAGAGTCATATTTGCTGTACCCGGTGCATCAATGGCATAGCCCTCTTCAGTCTTAAAATCCGCGCTGGCGAGTTTCAGTACTTCTGCAAACCTATCCCGTAGACGCGCAAGGCGGGCGTTATAACTTGGCGTCCCTTGAGAGCCAGCAAGAAATACAAAAGGAATCTCTTCATCACCGTGTACATCATAAAACAGATCGACTCCTGTTGCCTCCATTTTATTAATGACCTAAAACACTTCAGGACTTTTTTCTAAACTTGGATTTGACCATTCACGGTTTAGGTTTGTCCCAACTGCATTGGTTCGAAGATATCCGCGCACGCTACCATCTGGGTTCATATTCGGCACAATGTAGAAGTTCGCTTTTTCTAATAGCAATTTGCCGGTAGCATTATCGTTGTCTAATCAGCTATACATAAGACCTTCGACCAACCACTCAGCCATCGTCTCGCCAAGATGCTGACGCGCGTTGATCCAAATCTTGCGTTTACTCTCGTCAGTACTGCTATCACCATCACTAATTTTAACTAAGGTTAAATCGCGCTTATCAAGAGTATCGCCTAAATGCTCTAAAGCCATGAACGGGTGCATTTGTACGGCTGCTAATAAATCTTGATGACGCTCATAGCTGTAAG
>NZ_DATIRM010000393.1:0-17192 GCF_035469765.1 Psychrobacter sp. | reverse complement strand
AACGATGTACAAGCTGTTGATTTGGTCGTAGAAGGCACAAAAACCCACTTTACTGTATTGCGCCGTGATCATGAGCCATTACGTCTGACGCTGAATATTCCAGGTGTGCACAACGTTTACAATGCGCTTGCAGCCATTACTATGGCAACTGACGAAGGCGTCGATGATGCTGCAATCACCCGTGCGCTACAGAAATTTGAAGGGGTTGGTCGCCGATTCGAGCAGCATGCCTCTGTGGAGATAGATGATGGTAATGTGCTACTGATTGATGATTATGGTCATCACCCAAAAGAAGTTGATGCTACCATTAAAGCGGCACGTCAAAGCTTCCCTGAACGCCGCCTAGTTATGATGTTCCAGCCTCATCGTTATAGTCGTACACGTGACTGCTTTGATGATTTTGTCGAAGTTCTCTCAAGTGTCGATGAGTTATTGTTGTTGGATGTCTACTCTGCTGGTGAAAGCCCTATTGCTGGTGCGGATACCAAAGCCTTAGCACGTAGTATACGTCTGCGGGGTGCGGTCGAGCCAACGATAGTTTATAAAGACAATATTGCCCCTGTCATGCAGCGATTACTCAAAGCAGGTGATATGCTAATTACCCAAGGCGCGGGTAATGTCGGGCAGATAGCTATCGATCTTGCCGCCAATAATCTTTATATCAAATAAGCCTCATAAGCATCGCTTTAAAAATATTAGGAGCATTAATGATGACCATGAATCATACTCAAGAAAATAACGATAATATGAACCAAGACAGCGGTAATACTGAGCAAAACGCTACAGGTAATAATAAAAACAACATTAAAGGCAATGCTCAAAATAACGCTGCCCCTATTATTAATCCAGAACCCGCTTTAGCAGCTGCGGCACAAGTAGAGCAAGATAAGGTAAAGAACAATAGCCAAAGCTCTGATGCGTTACCCGCTATCAAAGAAAGCAAAGTAAAAAAAGCCAGTGAATTTGGTAAAGTGGCGGTGATTTACGGTGGTAGCAGCAACGAGCGTAGCGTTTCTTTAGATAGTGGCGCTGCTGTATTGCAAGCACTGCAAAACCAAGGCGTTGATGCCACGCACTTTGACCCTAAGCATCAAGATATCACTGAACTGCGTGCATATGACCGTGTATTTAACGTCTTGCATGGTCGCGGCGGCGAAGACGGTCTGCTACAAGGTGTGCTGCAGTGGTTTGATATTCCTCAGACAGGTTCAGGTATTTTGGCTTCAGCACTTGGTATGGATAAAGTGCGCACCAAGCAGTTGTGGCAAGGCTGCGGTTTATCGACTGCACCATTCTCCATTCTGACGGCTAATACTGACTGGCAGCAAGTGGTTAATATGTTAGGGCTGCCCCTTATTATCAAGCCGGTACACGAAGGCTCAAGCATTGGCATGACCAAAGTCAATCACCTTGATGAGCTGCCGGCTGCCTATACGACCGCAGTACAGTGCGGTGATGCCGTGATGGCTGAGCGCTGGATTACCGGTCGCGAATTCACGATTGTTATCATCGATGACGAAGCTTATCCTGTCATTCGCCTAGAGCCTGCTGATATCACCAATTTTTATGATTTTGAAGCCAAATATAATCGCAACGACACCAGCTACTATATTCCTTGTGGTCTAAGTACTGCCGATGAAAAGCATTTGCAAGATTTAAGCTTGTCGGCGTTTCGTGCCGTTGAAGCAAAAGGCTGGGGACGTATTGATGCGATGCAGGATGAAGCCGGTAACTTCTGGCTGCTCGAGGTTAATACGGTACCGGGTATGACCAGTCATAGCTTAGTTCCTATGGCGGCTAAAGCTCGCGGCATGGATTTTGAACGCCTATGCTGGCATATCCTAGCGCAAACTGTATAACACTTTTTTAGACGTATTGTTAGAGATTTACCATCACTAAATAGCCACTCCTATCTACATATAATGTATCACTAGGGCTTCTATACCACAGCTTCGTGTCACCTTGTGTAATTTCGTTATTAGTAGTAGGGGTTAGGCTATTGTTTAAAGGTAAAATGCGTTAATATTGTAACTATCTACTTGTTTTAGTGATAATTATGCAAGTCTTTGAGCATTGCTCTACTGAATAAAAGAAATGTTACCTTTGAATGAAGATAAATTTACTTTATATAGTACTTTTAGGGTCATAAATTGATAGTATGCATCATTTGATGCGCTTATTAAAAAGACTAAAGTGATAAACAAGTTTGGTTAAATAAAAAGCATCATCGACTTTATGCCCATATAAGTCGATATATACCGATTACAACTAATTATAGATAGGGACGAAGTGTATTATGGCTCAAACTGTCAATGACGTCGCTGACTTGATGAGTGATAAAACCCGTCACCCAAAATCGAACTTTCAAGTACCTACTGCGGTAAGATATTTTTTTACTGTATTGGTGCTTGGATTGTTGGTACTGATATTGATAATGGGCGCTAAAGCGTTACGCGATGCACCGCCAGCAGCGATTCATGTTAATCATCAAGGATTGACAGTTACTGAATATAGGGCGCTGCAGCATGTCATGAACCAACAGAAAGTGAGCAGTTTTTTTACCTCTGATTTGCAAGCGCTGCGAGATATTACCACGAGTTTGGCGTGGGTTGACCAAGTCAGTATCAGTCGTGATTGGCAGCGCGGTATTGTGGTCACTGCCTTGCCTAAGCAAGCCGTAGCAAATTTTGGTACGGAACGTTTGGTCGATGCAAAGGGTAATGTGTTTGTCCCTGCTGATAGTCGAGATTTAACGCAGGAGCAATTTGCGACGTTGCAAGGCGATATGACCCAAGCACCAGTTATTATGCAACAGCTGCAACAAGTCAACGATTGGTATGCACCGCTTGGCTTGCAAGTTGAAGATATTATTTTGTCGCCAAGGATGACTTGGCTGATTCGCTTTGATAATGGGTTACGTATCATCGTTGATAATGAGAATACTGCGCAAAAGCTGTTAAATTTAAGTCAGTTGCTAGGCAATCAATTAAACAATCGCCGTGATGAGATACAATCGGTAGATCTTCGTTACAAAAATGGATTTACGATTGCATGGAATATAGCAACGCCCCAAGACAGTACAACAAAAAATGAAACATTAACAACCGAAACACCCCTATAAGTCTTATAAAAACAGCAAGCAGGCTCAGTTTGTCTGCTGTATTTTTATAAAAAGCAAACACACGCTATCATCAAACGATAATAGCTTTATTTTAATGATTTAATGGAGACATCATTTGTTCTCCTGTTTAGCGATAATTTGTCTGGTACCATGAAAAATACTGAAAATCTGGTTGTTGTCCATTTAAGTGCCACGGCAGTCTATGTCGTCATTGGTAACGTTGTGTCTGCAAAAGACAATCGTATTATGGGTGTGGGGCAAGTTAAAAATAGCGACTTTTATCAAGGTCAAATCAAGCATCGTGAACGCTTGCAAGGCGCTATTAGGCAGGCTATCCAAGAAGCGGAAGATACTGCCAATTGCCGCGTGCACAGTGTTTGGCTGACGATGGCGACGCCTGAGCTATTGAGCAAAAATAGCACAGGTGATGTTAGAGTCGAAGATGAATTCGTCAGTGCCAAAAATATGGTACAAGCGCTATCGAATGCCAAATCGCAAGATTTGTCCTCAGATTATTATTTGATGCACTGCTGCCAACAAGGTATTTATATCGATAATCAAGAGTTTATGGTTGACGATGCTATTGACATGGTGGCGCACAATATCACTGTGATGTATCACATGATGATGATGCCAGTTGCAGGTCGTCAAAACATCCAAAAACTTTTGCAAAGCTGTGATGTCGGTATTGACCACATTGTTTTTGATGCAGTGACCAGTGCAGAATACAGCTTGATGAGTGAAGAGCGCCAACAAGGTGTCTGCTTGATAGATATCGGTGCTAGTACCACAAGCATTTGTGTTTATAAAGAAAACAAGCTAATTTTTACCCATTGTATTGCAACGGGTAGTCATGAAGTGACGATGGATATATCAGCAGACGTTGGCATCTCCATGATAGAGGCTGAAAAGCTGAAAAAAACCTATGGTACAGTCGATGTTAATAGTGTAGACCCAAGCTCCTTCTTCTTGTTTAAACCGCAAGGGTCGGGCGATGAGATTAATATCAATATTTATAATCTCGCTCGTATTATTGAAGCGCGTTATGAGCAAATATTTACCGAAGTGGTGCGCCAATTACATGAAGCAGGCTTATTGGGCTATATCGACAAAGGGCTTGTGCTCTCAGGTGGCGGTAATGCCATTAAAGGCATGATACCGTTTGCCAAAAAGCTGTTGAAAATGCCTGTGGTCTTGACCAACACGCATCCAGCTATTAGTGCTTATAATCATTTTGATAACGATGAGTCGTTTAAACAGCTGAATCTACAGGTTAATGATCGCGCTTATCAAACGGCATTTGGTACACTACTATATAGTCAAAGCGAGCAGTTTCGCCGCAGTGAAAAAAGCGAACCTGAAGCGATTCAAACAAATCGCGTGACGGGCGTTTTTCAAAGTGCTGGTCAACGTTTTGCGAGTGTACTCAAAAAGATATTATAATCGTGCTTGCTCTTACTGGTAAAACCCTTACCGAATGCCGATAACGATTTTACCAGTAAGAGCAAGCAATAATATGAACAGCAATACCCTGTATAATAACGGCATACTTTGGTTAAGCGTTACTATTTAAGCCATTGCCCTGTTTTAATCAAATACATTTATATATAGTAAGTCGATAGCGCGCCATATGAGTGTGTTACCCCGTATCGACCATCACGCTATCTGCAACTGGAGAAACTTTTTTATGTCAAAATACACCATGCCAGATGATAATCAGCTTCAAAGTAACGGCCAGGCAAGCTTCACTGTATTCGGTGTAGGCGGCGGCGGCGGTAATGCAGTTGAACATATGGTACAGCAAGGGATTAGAGGTGTAACGTTTGTCTGTGCTAATACGGACAAGCAGGCGCTTGATCGTCTGACTGCACCGCATAAATTGCAACTTGGCGCAAAAACCAATCGCGGTCTTGGCGCAGGGGCTAACCCAGAAGTGGGTCGTGAAGCAGCAGAGAGTGACGAAGAAGCGATTCGTGCCTTGCTTGAGCACTCAGATATGGTCTTTATTACCGCCGGAATGGGTGGTGGTACGGGCACCGGTGCTGCGCCAGTTGTAGCACGTATTGCTAAAGAGATGGAGGTATTGACCGTTGCCGTAGTCACTACACCATTTAAATTTGAAGGTGGTAAACGTATCAAGGCTGCCAAAGCAGGTATTGAGCAGCTGACCAATTTTGTTGACTCTATCATCACTATTCCAAATGATAAGCTCATGAGCGTGTACGGCAACATCTCTATGCAAGATGCCTTTAAAAAGGCGGATGACGTACTGTTGCATGCAGTTCAAGGTATTGCAGAAACCATCGCTAGCGAAGGTATGATCAATATTGACTTTAACGATATTCGTACAGCAATGACTGCCAAAGGTCATGCGATGATGGGTATTGGTCGTGCTAGCGGTGATGATCGTGCGCGTCAAGCCACTGAGAAAGCCATCAGATCGCCACTGCTTGATGATTTGCGTCTAGAGAATGCCAAAGGCTTACTGGTCAATGTTATTTCTTCTGAATCCTTATCATTGGATGAGATGAGCAAAATCAGTGTGATTGTTGAAGAAATTACCGATATAGATGATGCACATATCTTCTATGGTTCAGTAATTGATGAGAAAATGGGTGACGATTTACACGTTACAGTCATCGCAACGGGTCTAACCTTAGATGAAAACGCTGGTCAAGAGCCTGAAGTAATTGAGCAGCCTGTGCCTTCTGTAAATAGCACGCAGCCAGTTGATCCAAACCTGCATACTAGCGCTTTAAATAGCCAAAAGCAGGCTCAGGCCCAGTACCAAGAAACGCCAGTTCGCTCAAATACTGTACCAGAGCAGACAAAAACCAAGACCAACAGTATTCAAGATTATTTGAAACGCCAACAGAATAAATAATTATATTTGTATAATTATTAAAAAAGCCAGTGTTAATCGCTGGCTTTTTTGTGCTTAACACTCGCCCTCACGCTTAACATTCGCCTCTTTTTAAATAAAATCTATCGTAAACGCTAGCATATGCGCTGTTCAAATCTACTGGTTGGATGGTGATGATTAGCAAAAAAAACCTTTATAAATCACCATTTCATAGCGATTTATGTATGCTTACGCCATCAAAATCCTCAGTAATAGCAGTTTGATAAGTGTTATCAATCAAAGAGTTGAGAAAATTAACGCTTTTTAACGCTAGCGAACTGGGGTCGGGTAATGATACACTATGCCAATTGTAACAAAATATGTGAGAAGACAGCCATGAACCAACGAACCATAAAAACAGCAATAGCCGTTACAGGTACTGGTCTTCATAGTGGTCAACCTGTTGATTTAGAATTTCATCCGCAGCCTATTGATAGCGGAATCGTTTTTGAGCGCTCTGATATTGTTGGCAGCAACCCCATTCCTGCCAGTGCGTTTTTAGTACAAGATACCATGATGTCATCAAATCTAGTATTTGGTGGTACCCGTGTCGGTACTGTTGAGCATTTGCTCAGTGCAATAGCAGGACTTGGGGTAGACAATCTATTAATCCGTGTGTCAGCGTCAGAGATACCGATTATGGATGGCAGTGCCGCGCCTTTTGTAGGACTATTACTGCAAGCGGGTTTCTGTGAACAGGACGCTTTAAAGAAATTTATCAAAATCGTACGTCCTGTACGTGTCAAAGTTGATGATAAATGGGCAGAACTACGTCCTTATCAAGGTTTTGAGCTCAATTTTGAAATTGATTTTGACCATCCTGCGATTGACAAAAACTTTCAGCATGCCCAATTACAGTTTTCCACCAAAAACTTCATTGAGCAGCTAAGTTCAGCACGCACTTTTGGTTTTTTACGTGATATTGAAGCCATGCGTCAGAATAATCTGGCATTAGGCGGTAGCATGGACAATGCGATTGTTATCGATGAAAGCAATATTTTGAATGAAGAAGGTTTGCGTTTTAATGATGAGTTTGTCCGTCATAAAATTCTAGATGCGCTTGGTGATTTATATCTGATTGGCTATCCGATTTTGGGTCGTTTCAATGCTTATAAATCGGGTCATACTTTGAATAATTTATTGGTGCGTGAGATTTTATCTGATCACAATAACTTTGAAATTGTAACTTTTGATGACAATGTAACATGTCCTATCGAATATTTACCTTTGAATGGTATAACTGTCGAAGGATGAATACAGGAATATACACGAAGTATCGAAACATTTACGCAATATTACATTGAATAGTTATAAGTAGGGTGAATTAATATTCAAAAAAATGAATATATAATTCTTTATTTTATAATAAGTACCCTGTATAGTAGATGAGATAAAAGCTGTAGCGAATAGCAAAATCATCTGTTAGTGATGTTCACAATGTGAATGGCACTAACAGATGATTTTTTTTGTTTTTGAGATTACAGAAATGCAGCCTTAACGGCGTCAATAATGGAATTTATTTACATAACTTTACATTTTACGTGGCAGATTTTTAGGAATTTATGAGACGCAATAGTGCTTTTTTGAGGTTTTTATCAGTGGTGACATGCTCTGCTGCCTGTGATATAGTCCGCTTTGTGTTCTGGCTAAGAGCCTGATTTTCATGGGCTTTAACAGACGTTGAGCGTGATGCTGACAAGGCTGATGATGATTTAGAGTAATGATTCTCGGCAGATTTATTGGCTACGACGACGCGGATTTGCTTGAGTTGTTTAAATGTAATTGACTGCTCTGTTAACACCTGCAAATACGCACTTTGTAGATAGCGAATATGATTGGCAGCGGTTACCGACTCGACACTGAGGGTCAATTGCTCAGACGTTAAGCCTACGACCCAGCAGCTATTGAGGATTTCCTCAGGTAGACAATCTACCAACAGCGCTTTTATTTCAGTGGTCGCTTGCACATATAAACGCATACTGTCAGATAGGCTTTGGGGTAGCGCACTACCAGCAAAAGCTTGATGATCGATGAGAGTGGCTAGGCGGTTAGGGTGTTTTTTGGACATCGTGATAACTCATCTATAGGTGAAAAATCGATATTCAGAATGTATATGCTCAAGACGCTCATTTTCAAAGCAAACGATTTATATAGTAGATGATTAAGCTGATGATATCAGTGTCAGCTACTCAAGAAGTAAGAGAGCAATTGTACTAAAGATTTTATCATGTTTGTTTCATGATTATTTTTTCTAAACTAATTCATGCTTTGTCACGGATGACGAGCAATCCCGTTTTCACAATAGGTAGTAAATTTATGAAACAAGCTTTATTAATTTTTTCAGTATTGGGAATGGGTATAGCACAGACAAGTGGTGCTGCCGAAACAACCTTTAAATCAAATAATACCTTGAGTCATACCATTACAAATATCTCAGCTTCTTCCAAATACGGTTCAAGTCGTAATATCTACAGCACCAACAGCGGTGCCTATGTTTCTAGCAATGATGAAATCAGCCAAGCAATCGACAACTTAAGCGCGCATGCCAAACAAAAAGAATATCAGCTTGCCTCGCTAACCAGTCGTTTGTCTTCTGAGCAGCGTCAGCAACAAGCAAGCTCAGTGCCAGATCGTTATTCGGCTCCTGCTATTGCTGCAGCAAATGCTTCAAGAGTCGCTTTATCTAGTAGTACGGGCTATTGCGCTCGTTATGTACGTAAAGCGCTACAATCAGCGGGCTATGAATTTACGCCTAATCCTTCAGCCTACCAATATGCCTCTCGCGGCACGTTGTCACAAGCAGGCTTTAGCAAAATCAGTAATAACATGCAGCCACAGGTTGGCGATGTCATTGTCTATGATCGTAGTTCAAGACGCCCTCATGGTCATATTCAAATATTCGATGGCAATGACTGGGTATCAGACTTCCGTCAAAACAGCATCAGCCCATATAGCGGTGTTCACAACTATACAACATGGCGCGATGCAAGATATGTCGATGATGCCTCAGATCGTGGTATCTACCTTGCTATGGCTGATAAATAAGTATTTGTTCAGCGTTTTCTCCGGACTCAGTAATGCGCTTTATGACATTACTGAGTTTTTTTACGTCTTAAATAAAGCTATCTCTTCATCTGATATTTTTACTTGGCAAGGGCTGCCTGCCTATCAAACGGTGTCCAATACTGACGATTATGAAAGTCGGGTGGCGAGGCATGTTTGGGGGCAAAGTATAAAGTGGTTTCGCCAAAGGATAAAATGACACAAGGATGTATGTCGTTAATAATGGCATCATTGGGGCAATCTACTTTGTGATGCAGTGACGATAATGAGCCTAATGGCACTCTAAAGCTGCGCTGGTATTTATAAGGTTGGTGCACTGATATTTTAGAGTCTATTAACGATTTTAGATTATCACTACAGTCTACCCAGTCGATAGCAGCGCGTGTCTGTCCGTCAGCGTGCATAAGAGGTTTTGGTGGTAGCGTTGCAGGATATCGATAGCTGTCAAACTCATAAAGTGCATACTGTCCATTAGGACTGGCGTTTATCTCTACATAAGCAGTTGTTTGATTCATACTGGATGACTGATCATTATCTTTTGAACTGCTGCTACTGATTAAGGAACCTGCCAAAAAGCACTCAAGGCAGGTTTGTTCCCACAGATAATCCTTAAAGCCTACTTTATCTGATTGCCACTTTGGCCAAGTCAATTGAGCAGCTAAGCACTTAAGAGGCAACGTCACACGATACTCTAGCTGCAAGTAAGCTTCTGGCTGCGCTACAAGCGTTGCGCTTACCTGTATGCTAATATCCTGTAAAGCTTTCACTGTCACGCCAAGTTGCTGTGCATCTTCTGCTAAGGTTTCAGTTACTACATATAAATCAAAAATCTGGCTCATAGTCTCATTACCTCAAAAATCATTATCATCATAAAGTATGATATAGCTGATAACGAATATCGCATGTCAAATAGTGAATGATAAATAATAAAAGCCGCGAGCAAAGTTGCATCGCGGCCTTTATTATTTATCGTCATCATCTGTCTAAAAATAAATCAGCAGGCTGTTTTAAGTAATTTTATATGCAACAGACGATATATAGTAAGCAAGTAATGACGCCTTATGCATTACGAGCAAGATTTGAAAGCTTAGGATTGGCATTTGGATTTTTACGTAGCAATAGCGCCATACGACCGATTGAGTGAATCAAAGTCGCCTTCGCAGTAGCAGCAAGCTCAGCGCCGATGACATCACGCTCTTCCTTGGTACCAGCAGGCAATTTCACTTTAATCAGTTCATGATCTGATAAGGCGCGATCAATCTCTTCAGTGATGCTTGGCGTGACACCTTTATTGCCAATCATAACAATCGGTTTAAGATCATGACCAATGCCTTTTAGGCGTTTGATGGTTGCGTTATCAAGTTGCATAGAATTCCTAGGGGTTGGTAAAAATAAAAGATAATAAGATTGAGAGCAATTAATGACCATTATAATTAATCTATGGTCATCTTGCATGAGATCAGCAGGATTTTGCACGATTTTACGTGATGAAAATGTTAAACTGCAGTTATGGGAACATTATAAACGCTACGCTCTTATAAAGCAGTGTTTTCACTAAGAAAATTTATCGGTTTAATTTTTTAAAAGTGATAAATAGCTCAATAATATTAAAAACCATTGCCAAGAGTGTTTTTGATGGCATGGTTGTAGAAAGCAAAAAATTCTATCAAGACATTATTTAATAAACATGTATACACGTATAGAAAAGCAAGTCATAGGAGCAGGAATTTTGGCCACACGTATTGAAAACAAAAAATTATCAAAAAGTAGTAGTGCTTGGATGAAAGAGCATATTGATGATCATTATGTGCAAAAGGCCCAAAAAGATGGCTATCGTGCCCGCGCTGCTTATAAATTATTAGAAATAAATGAAAAAACCAATCTGATCAAAAAAGGCATGACCGTTGTCGATTTGGGCAGTGCCCCTGGTAGCTGGTCGCAAGTTGCTGGTCAGCTGGTCGGTGAAAAAGGGATTTTGATTGCCTCTGATATTTTACCGATGGATACCTTGCCAGATGTTACCTTTATTCAAGGTGACTTTCGTGAGCCAGAAGTGTTTGACCGTATCATGGCTGAGGTTGGTGATAGACAAGTCGATGTGGTGCTGTCTGATATGGCGCCTAATACGGCGGGTAATAGTGCCATTGACCAACCACGTATGATGTACTTATGTGAGCTTGCAGTCGATTTCGCGCTGGCAACCTTGCCAGAAGGTGGCGCGCTTATTATGAAAGTGTTTCAAGGCGAGGGTACACAAGAATTACGCAAGCAGATGCAGGCAGATTTTAGTAAAATCCGTAGTATTAAGCCTGGTGCTTCAAGACCGCGCTCAAAAGAGATCTTTTGGATTGCTATTAAATAATAGTAATTAAAATCATCAAATTAAAACAGCTACAATCGTTAACTGAATAATCGCGTGTTCAGCTTGAATTATTCAGGTTAACACCACATATCATGATATATTAACTTTGTTTGAAACCTATTTTTAAGCGCTTTTTTAAGTAATTTTTTGAGCACTTATGTTTTTAGCAAAGTCGTCTGATCGTAAGCGCCTTAGAAACTCGATTATTCATCGTTATTGTACAATTTATCTTGTGTTCTACAAAATGATAAGTGATAGTTTGACAATAGCCCTTGAATAGTGAGATATACGTTTATATATAGACGTCACGTGTTTAGTAAACACACCAATAAGTAAGGGATGGGAATAACTAGTGAGCGACATGGTAAAAAATACCTTATTGTGGCTGGTGGTGATCGGCGTTTTAGTGCTGGTGTTTAGTGGCTTTGATAAATCATCTGAGCCCGATAACCTTAACTACTCTGAGTTTGTGACCGCTGTGTCAGAAAACCAAGTAGCCAGTGTTGAGATTGACGGCGAGCAGATTACCGGCGAGAAAAAGAATGGTTCTGAATTTGAGACCATCCGCCCAGCTGTCATGGATGACGAGCTGATGCCATTACTGCGTGAAAATAAAGTTGAAGTGCAAGGTACTGCGCCTAAGCGTCAAAGCGTGCTTATGCAGCTATTGATAGCCAGCTTTCCAATCTTATTGATTATTGGTTTGTTCTTATTCTTTATGCGTAATATGCAGGGCGGCGCTGGCGGTAAAGGCGGCGGACCAATGAGCTTTGGTAAGTCAAAAGCTAAAATGCTGACCGAAGACCAAATCAAAGTAAATTTTGAAGACGTTGCTGGCTGTGAAGAAGCCAAAGAAGAAGTCGTCGAAGTGGTCGAGTTCTTACGTGACCCTGATAAATTTACCAAGCTTGGGGCGACGATTCCACGCGGTATCTTGATGGTAGGTCCACCGGGTACAGGTAAGACGTTATTGGCTCGTGCCATTGCTGGTGAAGCTAAAGTACCGTTCTTCTCAATTTCAGGTTCTGATTTCGTTGAGATGTTCGTTGGTGTTGGTGCATCACGTGTCCGCGATATGTTTGAACAAGCGAAAAAAAGCGCGCCATGTATCATCTTTATTGATGAGATTGATGCAGTCGGTCGTCATCGTGGCTCAGGTATGGGTGGCGGTAACGATGAGCGTGAGCAAACATTGAACCAATTGTTGGTTGAGATGGATGGTTTTGAAGGCAACGAAGGCGTTATCGTCATTGCTGCTACCAACCGTGCAGACGTTCTTGATAAAGCGCTTTTACGTCCGGGTCGTTTTGACCGTCAGGTTCAAGTTGGTTTGCCAGATATCAAAGGTCGTGAGCAAATTCTTAAAGTGCATTTGAAAAAACTGCCAAATACCATTGGTGTTGACGCTCATGCTTTAGCACGTGGTACACCAGGGTTTAGTGGTGCACAGCTAGCAAACCTTGTCAACGAAGCAGCATTGTTTGCCGCTCGTCGTAACAAGCGCAGCGTCGATATGAATGACTTTGAAGACGCAAAAGACAAGCTCTATATGGGTCCTGAGCGTAAGTCTATGGTCATACGTGAAGAAGAGCGCCGTGCCACGGCTTACCATGAGGCGGGCCATGCCTTGGTTGCTGAGCTGCTACCGGGTACCGACCCTGTGCACAAGGTTACTATTATGCCGCGTGGTTTTGCGCTTGGGGTTACTTGGCAGTTGCCTGAGCACGACCAAACCAGTATGTATAAATCAAAAATGCTGAGTGATATTGCGATTTTATTTGGTGGCCGTATTGCTGAAGAAGTCTTTATCAATCAAATGTCGACGGGTGCCTCAAATGACTTTGAACGTGCGACCAAAATGGCACGAGCAATGGTAACCAAATACGGTATGTCAGATGCACTAGGTATCATGGTCTATGAAGATGATGATAGCTCACAGGGTTACTTTGGCGGCGGTGGTCGTACGATTTCAGAAGCAACCCAGCAAAAGGTTGATGAAGAAGTACGCCGCATGTTAGAAGAGCAATATGATATCGCTCGTGAATTGATTGAAGGCAATCAAGAAAAAATGCATGCGATGGTTGATGCTTTGATGAAATGGGAAACTATTGACCGCGATCAGTTGCAAGATATTCTAGCTGGCGAAGAACCTCGTCCACCAAGAGTCTATCAGCATTATGAAATCAATTTATCAAAAGGTGATGTGAAACCATCTGGTATCACGCCACCACCATTACCTGCGATGTAATTGTTCATTTATCATTAGTCACAACAAAAGAGCCCTTTGTAAAAAGGGCTTTTTTGTTGTCAGTATTTTATGAAGCGCTTAGGACTGTATGATATTTGCTGCTATCATGGACAGTTATAAATACAACTAAAATGCCTTTTTATAAATTGAATTCATAATGGATAAGTTATGTCATTATTCCAACCTTTACCTAGTTATACAGTTACTAGCCGCGATAAAATTTTAGATTTATCACAGCCCCATATCATGGGTATTCTAAATGTCACGCCAGATTCATTTTCAGATGGCGGGCAATTTAATGCTATTGATAAAGCGGTTGCTCACTGTAAAGATATGATGGAGGCAGGTGCTACTATCATCGATATAGGCGGTGAATCTACCCGTCCTAATGCTGAAGCTGTGGCAACTGATGAAGAAGTACAGCGTGTCGTTCCAGTGGTAACAGCGATTAGGCAGCAGCTAAATGATATATGGCTATCCATTGATACCAGTAATCCTGAGGTGATACAGGCAGCTTTTGATGCAGGTGCTGATATTTGGAATGATGTGCGGGCTCTCAAACGAGAGGGAGCGGCTGAGATGGCAGCCAACCTTGATATACCGGTTATGCTGATGCATATGCGCGGTGAGCCAACTACGATGAACAATCTGGCACAGTATAATGATGTCATTAGTGAAATCATAACAGAGCTACAATTACGTATTAATGAAGTGACAAGCGTCGGTGTCAAGCGCGAAAACATCATTATTGACCCAGGTTTTGGTTTCGCTAAAGACTATGAGCATCATTTAGCGTTATTAAGTAAGCTAACAAGTTTGCAAATGTTAGGGTTGCCAATGATGTTTGGCGTTTCGCGCAAGCGATTTTTAGCGGAAGTACTAGCCAATAGTGGCATTGAAGCGCTTGCTTCTACGCAAGCAGTAGAACGTGATGTTGTAGGAGCTGCTGCTGGACTATTGGCATTACAGCAAGGCGCAAGTATCATACGTACCCATAATGTCGCTATGATGCAGCAATCCGTGGCATTATGGCGGCAGTTATCTGCTTATCATAACAGCTAGTATGATTTCAGTATCCTTTAAACCTATGAGAATACCTTTATGACAAACACCATTCAGCCAGAGCCTACCAATGAGCAGCGCCGCATTATTTATCAAGCGCGCCGTGGTCTTAAAGAATTGGATTTTTATTTTGAGCCCTACATTAAAGAGCTGTATTTGACGGCTGAAGCTAGCGAACAAGCAATTTTTGCAGAAATGCTCACGCATGAAGACCCTGATTTATTGGATTATTTTACCAATCAAAACCGTCCAGAAGATGACACCATGTGGGCACTGGTCAATAAAATTAAGACATGGCGTCATAGTAAAAGCTTGAGTTAATGGTTTAAATCGCTTCCTCTAAATTTTTGATTATGATAGCGGTATTGAACCTTTATTAGACAAAGATATGCCTTGGCAGCTAACTATGACAGCATTGACCTCGCTACGTATTGATACCGCTATTAAGCCGATAAGCTATCTGCAGATACTGTTTTACATTGCTTTAAGCAGTAGCATCATATTATTGGCAGTGCTTGCTTCATTATCCTTATGGCAATACGTCTTTATATTAATCATCAGTGTCGCTGTCATTGGCTACTTAGCATTATCACGACCCATCGTATTGCATATAAGCCAGCCGCCGCTTGCTAAAGACCTGTATCATGATTGGCAGCTATTGGTACGTACTAGTGGTGGAGATGCCTTATGGCAAGCCCAACTACAGGCTGTTAGCCATTCTCGCTGGGTTATCTGTTTTGATTTTGATATCGTAGAACCTTATCAACGCCCCTTATCTGCCGCTATATTTCGTGATCAGGTCAATGCTGAAGAGTGGCGAAAACTTACTGTGTTAGCAAATATGACTGCGAGCAAAACTATTTAGATGAGCTTTGCGATTATTATGATCTGATATCTGACTTATTTTTTTATTATCAACGATTGACTACATGTCATAACAAAATGACTATCTAGCCAGACAAATAGATTTGCTATATTAGAATACATCATGACAGGTTGGTTTGCGATAGCTTACAGAACAAGATAGGTGGCAATTATTACTTTGCTACAAGAAGTCCTGTCACGAGACATTTTATTATAATAAAAAGGATGAAAGTATGAGTCTACTAGGGAATTTAGTCAGCCAAGTGGCACGCAGCGCAATGGATCAAGAAGACGCGCAGCGTAACCCAGTCAATCAACGTATTAATCCTCGTCGTACCGGCGGCCTCGGTGACATATTGGGTAGCGTACTTGGCGGCGGCAGTCAGTCAACAGGTTATAATCCACAGCAGTATGAGCGCCGCTCAGCAGACAATGGTTTTGGCTTAGATGATATCATCGGTGGTTTAACAGGTGGCAATCAGCGTGGCGGTAATATGGGAGCCGGTGCTGGCGGACTTGGCGATATTTTAGGCAGCGTACTCGGCGGTCAAACGACGAGAGGCGGCTTCGGGGGTAAAGGTATGCTAATCGCTGCCCTCATGCCCATGGTATTAAGCTGGATAAAACGTAACGGTGGCTTAAGCGGTGCTCTCTCGAAAGTTACCGGCATGGGTTATGAAACCCAAGCGCGCTCTTGGTTGAGTAATAATGAGCTGAATGATAATCTTGATCCTAATGACATCAATCGCTTGTTTGATGAGAGTGAAATTCAACAAGTCGCTGCTCATACAGGCGCTAATGAGATAGAGGTTCGTCAAGGGTTGGCTGAATTATTACCTGAAGTTATGAATCAGTTGACGCCAAATGGTAATTTAGACAACGAACCTGAAGCCAATGAAGAGATTGATCAAATCATTAGCCATCTATCTAACCGTCTTGGTACTTTAAAATAACTGAATGCTTTAAAGAACTTTAAAGCTTTGATTAAAGAGCACGTCTAATGGCGTGCTCTTTTTTATTGCTGATAGTTTATTGCTGCTGCAAATAATCTTATTGCTACAAATTTGTTCTTACGCTAAACAAATATGTTAAAAATGGTAAATAATAGTAAAATGATTATGTAAATCTTATAAGATAGTCATAGGTTCAATTTATTTTTTATTTCAGCTACTATCTTGATAGTATTTTACGTGACATGACTGTGTGATTTTATAAGAATTTATAGGGATACTTGCTCATGCCATTTAAGCCTATCCAAGCCGCTATTGCTATCTTAGTTGGTCTGATCATTTGGTTTGTCATTCCAGTGCCTATTGGCGTTACACCTGAAGCATGGCATATGCTGGCATTGTTCATTGCTACCATTGTGGCTATTATAGGCAAGGTATTACCAATTGGCGCGATTGCTATTATTGCTGTGACCTTAGTGGCACTGACAGGCGTAACAAGTGATAGTCCAAAACAAGCTATTAGTGATGCATTATCAAGCTATTCAAGCCCTTTAATTTGGCTAATTGGTATTGCAGTCATGATATCGCGTGGCTTGATAAAAACTGGTTTGGGGCGGCGT
>NZ_DATIRM010000392.1:0-2932 GCF_035469765.1 Psychrobacter sp. | reverse complement strand
TAGGATTGACTGCGACGGCGGTATCACCAAGCAGTGTCTCAGGACGTGTGGTTGCGACGACCAGATAGTTTTTGCCATCTTGAGTGGTCAGGTCTTTATCCGTGAAATGATAGCGGAAATGCCACAAGCTGCCTTTTTCATCATGGTTTTCAACTTCTAAATCAGACAATGCGGTTTGGAACTTAGGGTCCCAGTTCACCAAACGCTTACCGCGATAAATCAAACCATCGTCAAACAGACGCACGAACACTTCTTTTACCGCATTGGACAACCCATCATCCATGGTAAAGCGCTCACGTGACCAGTCAACCGAGCTGCCCAAACGGCGAATTTGGCTAGTGATATTGCCGCCCGACTCTTCTTTCCATTCCCAGACTTTATCGATGAAATCTTCACGCGTCATATCACGACGCTTGATACCTTGCGCCTCCAAACGACGCTCGACGACCATTTGGGTTGCGATACCTGCATGATCTGTACCTGGTTGCCAAAGCGTATTGTCACCATCCATACGGTGATAACGGGTGAGCGCATCCATGATCGCGTTGTTAAAACCATGTCCCATATGTAGCGAGCCGGTGACATTTGGCGGTGGCAGCGCGATAGAGAACGACTCATCTTTATCAAAGGTTGGCTGAAAATAACCGCTTTCTTCCCAGCCTTGATACATGCCTGCTTCAACTTCCGCAGGATTATAGGCGTTTTCAAGTTGGCTAAGTGCCGCTTGAATAGAAGTGGTTAGATTGGTTTTAGTATTTGTACTTTCAGGATTGCTCATAATAAAATGGTCTTTTGTTAATAATAAATGTGGGCAAACACATAAGTGGATAAATGAGGAAAGTGATTAGTAGAGTGATTTTAACGCAGATGGCCAGATTTTGTTAGATGCTAAGGTAATTTATCAGGCTTGCAGGGTGTCATTGCGACACTAATAACTGTAAACACCAATAAACAACGCCAATCGGCTGAACTTCCAACAAAACAGATCCTAGTCGTGTTATAAAATATAGGTCATGCGATAACTTATATAGCCATCGCATAGCATAATCAATGGCGTTTTTATCCTAAAATCACTATCTGATAAACAGCGAGCCGACTGTGTCCCAAGATACCGAGCATAAAAGTAATTCTGCAGCCGATAAGATGGACAATAGACGCTTGACTGATGTTAGCGCTAATCCTCAGTATGACGCTAGCAAACAGAATATTGCAAAACTGGACGCTGAAGATAAAAATGCCGATATGCCAGACGGCACTGAAGTTACAGAAAGTTTAGAGGACAAAGATTTCTCTGAGGATATTAGCGAAGAAGACAAAGAAACTATCAAAAAAGTCGCTAATGATGATAATTTAAGTCAAGCAAAAAGCTATGCCAGCATATTAGTTGAGCAGGTTATGGATGCCAGAGAAACTTTTGAGCGCTCACTTGGGTCGTTATTTACCAGTGCTTTTACCGCTGGTCTTGAGATTGGCATCAGCTTCTTTATGATTTTATCGGCTTTTGCACTTCTAAGTGGCGTACTACCGAGCCATTACGCCGTTGTGCTCGCCTCTTTACTTTATCCAATTGGTTTTATCATCGTCGTCATTGGTCAATCATTATTATTTACTGAGCAGACCTCCCTTTTAAGCCTACCTGTTCTCAATAAAATCGAACCGCTTAATAAGCTGCTACGCCTTTGGGGCATCGTCATTGCGGGTAACATCGTTGGTGGCTGTTTATTTGCGGCGTTAATGATAGGCTTGGGTTTAAATATGCAGCTATTTAGCGTCAGCGATATTGATACTTATGCCGAGCATATTTTAGGGTTTAGATGGTGGGTGATATTTGGCAGTGCGATATTGGCAGGCTGGATGATGGGCGTTACTGCGTGGCTTGTGACTTCAGCGCGCGATACCCTTAGCCGCATCGTCTTGGTGACCCTTATTACTGGTAGTATCGGCTTTTTAGGTTTACATCATAGTATCGTTGGCAATATCGAGGTTTTTTCTGCCCTGCTCTATGGAAATACAGTTAGCTTGGGGCGTTATTTGCTATTTTTGGCTGTGGTGTTGGTAGGCAATACCATCGGCGGCGTGGTATTTGTCGCAGTCCTCAAAAACCGTACTTTCTTGTTTGAAATTGAAAGGGTAAAAGAACAAACTGCAGAGGCAAGAGCAAAAATAGATGCACGGTGACTTTAGATTTGATCGATGTTATTCGTACTAAATCGATGTCCTTCATGCCAAAAAACATCAGTAATGCGAAGCCCACAACACCTTTTATCATACAAAGGGTGTTGTGGGCTTATTTTATTGAGTAATACGCTACTTATTTTTTAGTAACGCACTACTAGTATCTTGAGTGCATTACATTCTACGTGCTGCCAATACGCTCATTTCCACTTCAGATTTCTTGTGCTGATTATATTTGGCACTAAATACTCTGACCAAAATACCTGCTGTTAAGAACATAATCAAAGTATAGATAGCAGGCGTCAGCGACATCTTGTAGTTAGCAAGCAATGTTAGCGCCATGAATATTGACAACGTGCTGTTTTGCAGGCCAACCTCTAGCGTCACTGAGGTTCTCTGTGCTAAGTTCAGACCGAACCACTTACTCGTATAATAACCAAGCGCCATGGTTGATAGATTCAACAATAATGACACAGGACCTGTCGCGATAAACGCTTCAACGAGGATATCTCTTTGTACATAGCTCAAAAAAACCACTAAAAAAGCCAAAAAGAGGACACCGAATCTAGATACATACAGCTGTGATCTATCGGCTACCCTTGGTGCAAAACGTTTGATGAGCATGCCAATACTAATCGGTACGATGGTCAGCACAATCAAAGTAATCATAGTTTTGAGTACTGGTAATTGAAACTCGCTACCCGCTCCCATGAAGTGAATCAATGAAAAGCTTAAAACAACAGGAATACTAAATACA
>NZ_DATIRM010000391.1:0-11262 GCF_035469765.1 Psychrobacter sp. | reverse complement strand
ATGATAAATCCTTACCTTGATGTATTGAGGTGTGTGCAATAAGTGTTTAAAACTACCTATCAAAACTGAAGTAATGCTAAAAATGATACTTTGATGACCGTATATCTTTAGCGACTTAATCACTAAATATCTTTTTATACCAAGTGCTTTTTTGTTTAAAGCGTTTATAAACTTAAAATATTTTTAAAGTTAAACCGCTTGTAGCTGCCATTGGTTATCTACAAGGTTTAAGCGATGAGTCATACCCACTGGCATATCTTCTGCCGTTAATGGCATGGTCACGCGATAACCCTGCTGACGTAAGCTTGCCACTTGCTGTAATAATAGCTGCAGCTGCTCACTGTCCAAATGATTGAAAGCGTCATAATCAACCAGCACAATAACAGGCGCATCAAGCTGAGTATGCGCGAGCAAACGGCTAACATCCATACTAAAACCTGTCGCTTGACGCGGCTGGTTACTAGCTAATTGATTACCGCTTTTCATACCATCAAAGCGCCCGCCACGTACTAGTGGTTGAGTCTCACTATTGATATAACCGTTAAACACGATGCCCGTATGATAATGGTAGCCTGACAGCTCAGTCACATCGATACTTACCGGACACTGCCACTGCGCTTGCAAGTGCGTTTTTAGACGTTGCAACTCATTGATAGCAGTGACGATTTGGGTATCTTGTTGCGCATTCTCCGACAATCTTCCAAGCAGATTTGCAATGTCATGACCAAAGCGTGCCAAGGTATAAAAATCACTACCCATCGGCAATACTTGGCAAACCTGTTTAAGCTCTGGCAAGTTTTTATTGGCATAAAGCTGCATCAACTGCTCAGTATCGCTATCAGATAATGCCGCCAATTCTGCCAAGCGCTTAAATATCGCCACATGACCCAAATCAACGTGCAATGCCGCGCTCATATCTAGACTATTGACCATGCTAAACAGCACATTTATCAGCTCGATATCAGCAGTAATGGACTCACAGCCAAATATCTCAGCACCGAGCTGTAGCGGTGTGCGTGAGCCAAAAAGCCCTGACGGCAAAGTATGAATGACATCGCCTGCATAGCAATAACGCGCGATTCCATCGCCGCCATGGTGTGCATCAATACGCAGAATCTGTGGCGTGATATCGGCACGTATGCCCATCAAGCGACCGGATAGCTGATCGATAATTTTAAAGGTTTGACGCTTCAAATCCTCTGAGGCACCGCTTAATAAAGATTCGGTAAACTCAATCATTGGCGGATTGACCAATTGGTAGCCATGGCTGATAAGCTGCTGGATCAATTGATGTCTAAGCACTTCTTGCTTATGAGCATCTTCGAACAACACATCGACCACCCCGTCAGGCAGCAACCAGCTATTGGCAACATCGCTGGCAAGATTGCTAAGGTAAGGTAAACGGTTGGGTGCGGCGGTATTATCAGCGGGCTGAGTAGCCGCTTGCATGATGGAATTTGGCAGGGCAGGTTTGGCAGAATCAGAACTGGCAGACACAATAAATCCTTGTTTGGCGTATCGCTTACCAAAAAGCGCGGTAAAAATGCGGTACTTAAAGGTTATATTTCCAATTGCAGGGATATCAGGCGATTTTTATTTTTAACGCGCAACATCACTGACCCAATTATTGATAAGCAAACTAGGTAACCGCAAAAGGGTGAGCAATAATATAAGTTAGGATGATAAGACGAGTATCTTTATGCGCTAAAAAATTATGATAAATAATCAAGGCACTTTATGCTTTAGTTTAGCATAGCAGCCAAGCTTCGCCTAGTGACAATTAGGTACAATCGCCATCTAATTTCTTAAAGCAATCACAAAAACGCTTCTGTAATGGGCTGAGTTATCCTTACATAAGCGGCATATTTATAGAAAAATATAGCATTATTTAACAATCATACATCGCTATCTACCGTTGAATAACGCCTTAAATACACACTCATGTTACACTAGCTTATATTTTTATTTTGGAAGTCTTATGTCGTCTGATTATCACCCAAATCCTGCCATCAACCAAACCAACGTCCTTGGTACAGCGCTTGCCAGCTGCTGTTTTGACCCACTTACTGGCTACTATCGCAATGGTTTTTGTCATACAGGCAACCACGATGTTGGTCAACATACCGTTTGCGCCAAAATGACCAGTGAGTTTTTAAACTTTTCAGCCAGTCGCGGTAATGATTTGATTACGCCGCTGCCTGAGTATGGTTTTGCCGGTCTGCAACCTGGTGACTACTGGTGTATTTGCGCGCTACGTTGGGTTGAAGCCTTAGATTTAGGGATGGCACCGCGGATAAAGCTTGAAGCTTGTCATGAAAGCTTATTGAGCTTAGTCGATATCGATACATTAAAAAGCTTTGCGCTGTAATCTATATCCGTAACATAGGCTGTTTTTATATTTATTTTTTACTTAGACAAAAGGAGCAGGTATGAATAAAGATGATGACCTGATTGTCAAAACGACAACACGTATCACACCTGAGTCTAATGTCAGTCTTATTGACGCCGCCGTCAGAGATGAGCATTCCTATTTAGACAATTATGACAGCTATATCTATGGTGATGCAGATGCAACAGTCGAAGATACTATCGAGATAATGACCGTCTATGACCCTGACTCTGAGCGTTATGAAGACATTGATTTATTAAGTGATGAAGAGGTGGTCAATTGCTACGCTTACTCACGTAAAACGGGTGAAAAAACGAATAAAGTCGCACTAAATGATGTCAGCCGCGCACTGAGCAATAGTGGTCAATTTATCTGGCTTGGGCTATATGACCCAAGTTTAGAAACCATGGTCAAGGTCAGAGATGCGTTTGAGCTACACGAACTGGCGATTGAGGATGCCTTTGCCGATCATCAGCGCGCCAAGGTTGAGAATTATGACAATGACATGATATTTGTGGTGCTGCGTACTGCTAAGCTCGAAGACAATGTCATCCGTTATGGTACTACGGCGATATTTATGGGAAAAAACTATCTGATTACCATTCGTAATGGTCCGTCCAATTCTTATACGCCCGTACGCGAGCACTGTCATCGTCGCCCAGAAAAGCTGCGCATGGGACCAATATTTGTTTTGCATGCCATTCTTGATTTTATTGTCGATAACTATATGCCAGTGACCGACCGCTTAGGCAGCTATTTACGTGAGCAAGAGCGCAATATTTTTACTTATGAATTTAATAAAGAAACGCTTAGAAATCTATATGAATTAAAATCACAACTGGTGCATATGCGCGCTATTATTTTGCCTGTGCAAGACATCTGTAGCTTTTTTATCAATCATAAAAAAAGCGAACTGGTTTCCAGTTTTTCTCAGGCGGCCAAGCCTTATTTTCGCGATGTGAATGACCATTTACTGCACTCTTTAGATGCTATTAACGGTTTAAATGAGATGCTAAGCGTGGTTATGAATACCTATCTTGCCATGGTTAATATGGGACAGAACGAAGTGGTACGTAAGCTTGCAGCTTGGGCGGGTATTTTGGCAGTGCCGACAGCGATTGCTGGTATCTATGGGATGAACTTTGACTTTATGCCTGAGCTACATTGGCAGTACTCTTACCTAGTTATCATGGCAATTATTATTTCGCTATGTAGCTTTTTATACTTTAACTTTAAAAGATTAGCCTGGTTATAAACTCGCTTTGTAGACAAAAAAAGGGCTGCCATTGGCAACCCTTTTTTTATTAACAGCTATTAAATATCGTTAGTAACTTATCGATACCTATCAATCACTTTATCGATAAAAATTATTTAAGAGGCTGCTTATTATCAACACAAGGCAAGTGATGCTCAGTACTGATCACTTGATGGTCATTCAAATAATCTTCTGGTCGTCCAAACATCTTAGCCGTCCAAGTTAATATAACAATTGATGCACTCAGCACCATAATGGCAAAGGAAATCGTTGCTAGCAGCCATAAGTGAAAGTTATCTGATACCGCCTGTACATCGACGACTAAATGTCGCGATAAAGCCGTAATCGCAATAAATATCAAAAACTGTACCGGCAAACGGTGAGTCTTAAAATAGATCCCAATCATCGCTAGCAGCTCTAGATAAATAAAGAGCAATAAGATATCTTTTAAATCTGCTGAACCTTTTTGAAAGATCACAAAGAATTCTTTACCCGCTGTCCAAACCACCACCATACTGATTAAAAATAAAATAATGTAGTGGCAAATATCGACAAACTCTCTGCCGATATGCTGCATGCGCTCATGTATTCCAATCTTTGACTTTGATACATTAGTGTCATTAGCTTGATGCGCTTGACTATTTTTCTGCTCAGATCGCTGTTCTGACAGTGGTTTCATCAGCTTACTTCGCTGCTATTCAAACCAGCAGATTTTTCAGCAGCATCAACGGTTTGGCGAATAAGGGTATTGATGGTCATAGGTCCAACGCCGCCTGGGACTGGTGTATAAGCACTGGCAATATTTTCTACGCCTTGCAGCTCGATATCACCGACGCCGCCATTATCAGTCGGATGGAAGCCTGCATCGATGACTACCGCGCCTGCTTTAATCCAATCGGCTTTGATCAACTCAGGTACGCCCACTGCCCCAACAACTATGTCTGCACGCTTAATATGAGATTCTAAATCTTGCGTTCTTGAATGGCAAATCGTCACTGTACAGTTGGCATTTAATAGCATCATCGCCATTGGCTTACCCAAGATCGCACTACGACCTACAACCACCGCCTCTTTACCAGCAAGCTCGATATTATGATGCTCTAATAAATGCATGATACCTTGCGGTGTGCATGAACCATAAGCGGACTGCTGCATTGCCATACGACCAAAACCAAGACAGGTCACACCATCGACGTCTTTTGCCAAGTTAATCTGCTCAAAGCAAGCACGCTCATCGATATGCGCAGGTACTGGATGCTGTAGCAAGATACCATGCACATCTGGATTGTTATTAAGCTCGTCTATTTTCGCCATGAGCTGCTCAGTCGTCGTCACACTTGGCATCTCAACCCGTATAGAATCCATGCCGACACGCTTACAAGCATTACCTTTCATACGTACATAGGTTGCAGAAGCAGGGTCATCGCCTACCAATATTGTTGCTAAGCTTGGTGTGCGTCCTGTCTTAGCTTTAATAGCGTCTACACGCGTACTCAGTTGCTGTTCTATTTGTTTAGCAAGTGCTTTACCGTCCAAAACGGTAGCAGATCCTTGGGCAGTTGACATAGTAACTCCAATAGAGGGTGCGATAAAAAAATAAAGACAGCGCCTGCAGTATTTTTGCATGCCTGTCTTATGCTCGGTCAATTCTTTTTGACCGTTAATTGAGACTGATATTGTACCTGTCTGGGTTAAAAAATCCTAGCGCCCTATTAAAAGGCCCTAACTAAAAAACAATAACATGACCATAAAAAATCGATCTATTAACTGCTAATAGACCAATTTTATGTGTTAAACAACTTTCGTAAACTAACTAAGATATAATTTAATACGTTTGGAGTTCTATCCCCACTGCCGCGCCAATATCGCTTGATTGGGTATCAGAGTCTACTGCCCACAATCTCGTCGTAACCAAAGCTTGTGGCTTCAGCTGATGCTCCCAAGCGACGTCGATACCTGTCAGCTTATCAGTCGTTGGGAAGGCTTGATTAATCGCTTCATCCGCTTGATTGACTTTCGCATATTGCACTTTTGCATTAATAAAGTTACGGTTATCGAGCCATAAGCGACCACCAAGCGCGATACTTTCTGCATCGCCGCCTAGGGCATAGCCTAATGGGAATCCTTGCTGATAATAGCCGTCTGTATAAACAAAGTGGTCGTAAGAAACACCTCGAACTTCACCACTAGAACGGGTGTCTGTATACTCCGCATACAGCTGATACGGCTTACCGTAAGCAGCAGACGCATAATCAATACCGGCTAAATACATATTTTTAGCTGGCAACGCGCCTGCTTCATCTTCACCCACATATTGAGCATAAATGCCCGCAGGTACATTCACCAATGGCGCTAAATTTAAGCGCGCATCAAAACCACCAAGTTGATTGGCTGGATCATCAGCTGCCTCAATACTATTAGTCGCTTCATTATCTTTGGTACCTAAAAGAGCATCAGTGAAGGAACTAAAACTCTGTGGACGACCTTCACCACCCCACATAAAGGTACGAGAAGCGCCGACTTCTAACCATTCCCATGGGCTAGCAGTTAATCGTGCGCCAAATAGTTTAGTATCGGGAATCACCTCATAATCCTCTAGCTGACCCGCAAATAACTGATATTGCCAAGGTCCGACCCATGATAAATACTTCGATGTAGGGGCTGTTTGTTGATCACGCTGCATGGTAAAACCAGCGACTGGTAAGCTGGCATCGCCTCGAATAAGACTACCATCATGCCCAGGTCCCCACCACGTTGGAATTTTACCCGCGATTAACCATTGATTAGCTGCAGTGCCAGCAAGATACGAGCCCTCAAAGCTAACGTCTGAGCTATCGTCGATGAGTTTGTCATTTTTCAAGTTGGCTTGTAAATTAAATTCCCATTCCGCTTCGCTAAGCGACACCCCAACGCTTGCTTGCTGACCAGCAAGCTGATCGTCGGCAAATTTTTGTGGTAGCTGATCTCTGTCAGTTTGTATATGCAGTGATGCTGACCCTTTTACCACTGAATCACGGTTCTGATTTAATCGCATTTGTACCGACTGTAATATCTGCTGCTGTGCTGACGTTTGAGCATTAGCGCCATTTAAAGCGCGTTTGATTTCATTAGCAGTCAGCGGCCAAGTACTGGTGCTAATCTGCGCTACCCCTTGAGTATTGAGCCAGTCAAGATCTGCCTTAAGCTTTAGATCGTTCATATACAGATTTTGTGCAGATGCCAACATCGACACTGATGATAAAACACCTAAACCCAATAAAATGCTTAACTTCTTGTACATGATCAAATACTCTTCGGTTATAAGGGATTTATTATAAGCACTATCGGTCAAACATCAATCTATAGTAACGTAACTAAATTCAACTTAACTCAATAACTTATATATTACTGGTTATGTATGATAGCAAATACGCTATCAATCGCCTGTACTGTTTGCTTAATTTCTTCTTCAGTTAGGGTTGGATGCACTAGAAACATCAAGCTGGTTTCGCCCAGTTGTTTTGCGACTGGCAATCTAGTCTCTGGACGTAAGCCCGTATCATCGAACGCTTTTTCTAGATAAACCTCCGAGGCAGATCCCGAATAGCAAGGTACTCCTAGCTCATTAATTTCTTCAATGATGCGATCACGTGACCAACCTTCAGGTAGATTGTCTGGCTGGACATAGATATAAAGCTTGTAATAAGCATGTTTAGAATCTGAAAACTCAGAAGATTTCTCTAATCTTGGCACCGATAGATAGCCTTTTTCTTCCCAATAAGCACATGACTCTAATATTTTTTGGGCATTGGCCGTGCGCTTAGCAGTCCAATCAGTCATTCTCTTTAATTGGATACGGCCTATCACCCCTTGTACCTCAGTCATACGCCAATTGGTACCAAAACTGTCATGCAGCCAGCGATAACCAGGTGGATGATCAGTTTCGTAAACAGCAGAGTAGCTCTTACCGTGGTCTTTATAGGCCCACATTTTTCGCCATAATTGCTCGTCATTGGTAGTGACCATGCCGCCCTCACCGCCTGTGGTGATGATTTTGTCTTGGCAAAAACTCCACGCGCCAACATGACCAATACTCCCAACGCTACGACCTTTATAATGAGCACCATGCGCCTGAGCGCAGTCCTCTATCACATACAAGTCATGCCGCTCCGAAAGCGCCATAATGCCATCCATATCACATGGCCAACCTGCTAAATGCACGCATACAACACCTTTTGTTTTATCAGTCAATACCGCTGCAATCGTTTCAGCACTGATGTTACCAGTTGATATATCAACATCTGCAAAGATAGGAGTGGCACCTGCATTGACCACTGATGAGATACTGGCAATAAAGGTGCGCGGCGTGACGATAACCTCATCGCCTGCACCTATTCCAAGCGCCTGCAAGGCAACATCTAATGCTAAGGTACCGTTACCCAGTGCAATCGCATAGTTACTATCTGACCACTCAGCGAACTCTTGCTCAAACTGACGGCACTCTTGCCCTGTCCAATAGTTAACCTTGTTGGACAAAAGCACTTGGCTAACAGCATCAGCTTCTTCTTGAGTAAAGCTCGGCCATGTTGAAAACGGGGTATTTAGCATAGGTGTCCCTCATCAAAGCGCTTTTTTATCGACGCTATTGCCTGTGAATTTACTCATGGTCGCTTCACCATCAGCACTAATACCATCTTTAATAATGACTTTTCTTACCGTTTTTAATAAAATTTTAGTATCTAGCCATAATGACTGATGATCAACGTACCACGTGTCGAGTGCAAACTTCTCGTCCCACCCGATGGTATTACGACCATTAACTTGTGCGTACCCTGTAATACCCGGACGCACATCATGGCGACGAGCTTGCTCATCATTATATAGTGGCAGATATTCCATCAATAATGGCCGCGGACCGACCAAACTCATATCACCCTTAATCACATTCCATAGCTCAGGAAGCTCATCAAGACTGGTATTACGCAAAGCCTTACCAAATGAAGTCAAGCGCTCGTCATCCTCTAAGGGATTACCATGTATGTCAACGTCATCTTTCATCGAACGAAATTTTATCATCTCGAACGGCTTACCATGCAGGCCTGGACGGATCTGACGGAACAAGACCGGCGCTCCTAAACTCTGCCTTACTTTATAAGCCGTGATAGCATAAACAGGAGATAACACGACTAAAGCAGTAGTGGCAAGGGTGATATCAAATAGTCTTTTTATCATTTTATAAGCCCAACATGTTTATTAATCGTTTATTAACTTTATCGGCATCGAATTTTTCTTGGGCTATTCTATAGCTTTCATCGCCCATTTCTTTGATTTTTTCAGGATGCTCTATGAAGTAAATCATTTTTTCAGCTAATGCTTGTGGATTCCATCTTTCGACCAAGAAGCCGTTGACACCATCAACAACCGTTTCACGGCAACCGGGCACATCTGTAGTAATAACGGCTCGTCCTATGGCCATCGCCTCTTGAGTACTGCGCGGTACGCCTTCGCGATAAGACGGTAATACAAAAACATGACTTCTAGCAATCCAGTCTTTTACGTTATCAACTTGGCCAGCATAATTGACAAGATTTAATGCAATCAGATCATCCAATTCTGACGGTTGTAATGCTCCAGGGTTAGATACATCAATCTCTCCTAAAATAGTACACTGCGTTTCAGGGTATTTATTTTTTACCTTTTTTACTGCTGCAATGAAATCATGTATGCCTTTTTCTTTTAATAAACGACCAATAAATAAAAAATTGATAGGTGGTTTAATATCTTTTATGGATTGATATTGGTAATATTCTAGATTTAATCCTATACCACCTAACACCTCTACCTCTACCTCTTTTACTTTGATAGAATATTTATCCAGTAAGTCCCTTGGATCATCAGGATTTAGAAAAATAACCTTATCTAGTTGTGGTAAAGCTATTTTATACAGAAAAACCTGAATTTTTTTAACAAGCTTAGCCTTCTTATCTAATGCTGTCGGTCCATCAGTAAAAGCATAACCCAGTCCTTCCAACATACCTATTACCTTAGGCACTTTGACCATTTTAGCCGCTAGTGTTCCGAAAACAACAGGTTTAGAAAAGTAAGAGAATACAATATCTGGCGCCAGTCCTTTAATTTTTCTGGATAGTAAATAAGTTGCTTTTATATCAGATAAAGGATTTAACCCACCTCGCTTTAATTCATAGGTAACTGGTACCGCTCCTAGCGCTTCTATCTTCTTTAACTCATCAGAGGTGTATTCAGAAGTAAATGCATAAACAGTATGTTGCTGTTTGATTAACTCCTTGATAAGGTCAGCACGAAAGCCATAAAGACTGTAAGCGATGGTGCCTAAGATAACTATTTTCATCTATTAACCACCTATAATTTATTTGAGGCATGTTTTCTAAGAGACAAACTCCTAAGCTTTAGAATATAGAAAAAGCTTATATATATGGCTATATAGTTATATATCCTCAAACGAACTGCTGTTCCCAAGTTATCGTTCCCGATTAACCAAACACTACCGTACAGCACAAAGAATATAATCAAAAAACGTACAAAACTATCCGCTAGTTTAATATTTTTTAGTACATATACCAGCATAAAAAAGAATGGTAATGTTTCGACTACAAACAATATAACTGCTAATGGATTAGTAATATATAAACCTAACATTTGCCCCAAAAAGCTGAGTATAAAATTAGGTATGAACAATACAGGATTAGAAAAACTCAAACCTAATGTTGAACCACCTCCTGTCTCTTCAAATCCAGATCGGTATTCAGTAAGCAAATGTAGAACACCTACATAATTGGCTATAAAGAGAAGTAAAAGGTACAAAGAACCTAAATAAAAGACTCTTTTTTTAGTAAATTTCATTTTCAAAAATAAAAGGCTAAGCAGGTATGCGTACCCCAAATAAGGCCTAATTTGTATTAAGAAAAAACCAATTGCAACAGATAGCAGAAAGTAAAATAAAAAATGTAAAACATTACTGCTATTTAAGAATTTTTTTACTGTCATGCATCCAACTAGGAAGCAAAAAGCCATGAACACATCACGAAAAACATCTGTCGATAACATAAAAATCGTTGGATGAACCAATAAAACCAGAAGAGAGTATAAATAGTATTTTTGATTATATTTAAACGTTAGCCCTGATAGCCTATTTACCATAATTGGAATAACAATCAAACTTAAGAAAAATAAAAAATAGGTAGTCAAGTCGCGTGAGTATAAACCCAAATCATTTAACCACCTTAGTAATACTGGCCAGATATTTACTGCAGTATCTGTAAGCCCTTCAGCATAAGAGTTATAATAATAAGCATCACTACCTCCTCCCAAGTTTATTTTTAAAATACCATTTTTCATTAAAACAAAAGCAATAATTTTTAAAAATAATGCAGCGGTAACAAACAAGAAGATAGTGGAAGTAGAAACCCTTTCGAAGAAAAGCCGATTATTTTTCATAATATATCTTCAGCCATTTATCTGAAATAATATTTATATCAAATTTACTTTTGGCATACTGACAACCCAATATATTTCTTTGGTCAGTTAATAAAGTGACTTCGATAGCCTTTGCTAAACTTTGAAATTGTCTAATAGGTACAATTTTCCCATAGCTGCCTAT
>NZ_DATIRM010000390.1:0-8221 GCF_035469765.1 Psychrobacter sp. | reverse complement strand
TCAATTGGCGACAATCATGATGAGAATAGTAATGTCATAACGCTATGGGCAACACACAAATTACCAAGTGAGCTCAAAAAAGCCCGTGGCAAACCGCAATGGTCGTCACTTAGTAGTGGCAAGTCCGAGCAAGCGCAGTTGCTAAGAGCAGATATGGCATGGTCGCTGGCAAGTAGGCTAGCGTCCTATCAACGTCAGCCATAATTTATAGCTGTGTTTAAGTGATATTTTGGGATTTATAATTCTGATACTGAGCTTAATAATGCACTTAAGGCGTCTGTACCGCGCACGTCCGTTTGTTGCAGATATATTGGGTATAAAGGATAATTAGGAAAACTTTGCTCAATATCTTGCATCAATTGCTGCTGACGTTCAGCACGATGACGCCAAAATGCATCGGACTGGGTCGGTGCTATCAATTGATTGATAACGATTGCGGCTGGCATAAGCTTACTGTCTTCTAACTGCTCTATCGCCCGCTTGGTTTCAGCCAATGGTAATACATCAGCCGTCATCACTAATACAATGGCAGTTTGTGTACGGTCATGAAGCAGCAACCCTGCCTGACGAAACAGCTGTTTGCGTTTTTCTAGTACGGATACCGCTTGCTCCCAACGGTCGGATTTTTTTTCGGCAAACGGATTGGCCAAGTCATTTTTATTATTATCTTGTTTATGACTGCCTAAATGATTCGCCACTGACCGCAGTTTTGCCTGTCGACGCTGCTGAGCGAGCAGCCCATCTGTCCACGCGCCCATCATCTCAGGCAGCACTAATAAACGAAGTGTATGCCCTGTCGGTGCGGTATCAAAAATAATATGTTCATAGCCAGCATCTGCGGCTGCAACCAAGTGTTGGCACATGGATTCGAGCATGGCAGCTTCTTGTGCGCCAGGTGCTGATTTCGATAGTTGTAAATGCTCACGAATTTTTGGCATCATGTCTGGATTGGCATAAGAGGTAATGGTGCGTTCCACTTGGACAAAATGCTCATCGACGATGATATCAGGGTTTAGTTCAATAGCATCTAGATAAGGAGTTACGGCTGTTTTTTTATTTTTGAGCGGGACGTTTAAAACATCGCCCAAGCTGTGTGCTGGATCGGTCGAGACAATCAGTGTCTTTTTGCCTTGACTGGCATAATAGCTGGCAAGTGCAGCAGCCGTGGTAGTTTTACCGACACCGCCCTTTCCACCGATAAATATAATTGGCTGTGTCGTTAATTGCTCTACCAATGCCGATAAAGGGTGTAATGCCATACTGGTATCTCATTTTAATTAATTCAAAGCAAACTAACAGCAACCTACATGGTCAAAAGGACATCTATCCATACCCATACGTGTATGCCATTCATGGAAATTTTCTAAAAATAACGGCTGCAACTCTAAGGTATAAAAGCTGGCTGGGTTATCGATACCTAAGCTTTCAGAAAACATGAGTAGCATAAAAAAATCTTCCTCATCACGCGCCGCGCGTGCCATCGTTTGACGATAAGGCGCATGATAAAACTCATTCAACCCAGCCACAAACCGTTGCCACCATAGCTCAAGGTTTTTTATAGGTTTTGTTATATTCGTCTTTTCCATAATGACTCTTATTTTGCGTATACTTGTTATCTATCATGCCTATATGAGGCAAAAAACGCCAGCAATTGCTGCTAGCGTTTTTTTAGATATTTCATTAACTAGGCATTCAACATGCTTAGAGGTTGCTTTTGCCTTTATGTATCGACCATTCTTTGCGTAGTACCGATAGACTCTCAAACGTCACTAAAATCGTAGCTATCAAGATGATGATATCCATAATAATAAGCAGCCAATTACCATCATTAAAAAAGGTTTTTAGCTGAATCAATAATGCAAAAACCGTCATAACCAGTAAGAACGATAAGGGCCCTAAGGTATACCATACTGGTCTGCCTTTACGTAACAAGATGACTGTGACAATCATCAAGGTTAATGCAGCCATTAGCTGATTTGTCGTGCCAAATAGCGGCCAAATAATCATACCACCAGCACCATCGATGCCACCAGCACCAAATGCTAATAACAGACAGCTGCCAACGGCAAGCAATGTTGCCACCACACTCTTATTCAGAACGGGAAGTTTATAAATCTCACCGAATTCTTGGAAGATATAACGTTGCAGACGTACCCCAGTATCCATCGTGGTACCAGCGAACAAGGCTGCCATTACCGTCAACATCGTCTGGGATAAAACCATATCAATACCAACCCCTGCATTTAATATGGTCGCACCACCATCAATAAAGGCACCAATAGAGCCATCGCCAAATTTTTGATAAACTGCTTGCCAGTCGCCAAGGGTTGCAAAGCCTGCAGTTGCTGCGAGTATCGCGCCAAGCGCTAGCATACCCTCACCCATGGCACCGAAGTAACCAACGAATCGTACATCTTCTTCTTTATCAATCTGCTTAGACGTTGTACCCGTTGCCACCAAACCATGAAAACCTGAGATTGCACCACAAGCAATGGTCACAAACAATAAAGGCACCATAGATGGTGTGCCAATTGGCAATGCTGTGTTTATCGCTGGCGCGACAATATTCGGCGTAGCAATAAAGATGGCGGCATATAGTAAAATCAGACCGATAAATAACTGTAAGCCATTGATGTAATCGCGCGGCTGCAAGAGCATCCAGACCGGTAATAAAGAAGCGATTGCCGCATAGGCGAATAAAATAATAATCCAAACGGCATTGTCAGGTAATCCTAAAAATGTCTCAGGTAATACAATAGGGAACATAGGACCAAGATAGATAAGCCCATATAAAGCGGTAACCCCAATGATTGATACCCAAACCAGATTCATCTTATAGCGATAAATACACTGACCGATGATAAAGGCGACTATCAAAGCACCCCAAACTGGCAGCACAGCAGATGGGGTTTTTATCATCATATTAGCAATAGCGACGCCGAATACCGCATTTACCATTAGTAATAATAAAAAGATGACGATCATCATCAAGCTGCGCACACGTGTACCCATGACGGTACCGGCAATCGAGCCAATCGACTGACCTCGATTACGCATACTTGCCCAAATAGCGGACATGTCGTGGACACCCGCCATAAAAATGGTGCCTAATACCACCCAAATGATGGCAGGTACCCAGCCCCAAATAACCGCAATGGCAGGACCAATAATCGGAGCCGCTCCTGCGACTGAAGTAAAATGATGCCCCCATAACACGTATTTATTGGTGGGGATATAATCTACCCCATCTTTCATGGTATGCGCTGGCGTGGGGATACTGTTATCCAATGCCAAGATTTTAGTGGCGATAAATTTTGAGTAAAACACATAACCACAAAGCATAGCGGCAACAGCAAACACTAACACGATTGCACTATTCATCTTATCTCTCCTTAGACAAGTAGTAGGTAGCCTTATAAGTTCAAGCTTTTTAATTTAGAATATAAAAAATATGTTAAATTAGTCGGCGGCTAGTGACTTAGCGCACCTGTCCATAGGCAGTTTATAGAAGTATTATAGTATCATCATCCATTAATAAGGCTTTGCATTCTATAGTTAGTACACGTCACTAGTCAGCATATGGTGAGTCTTTGATTGCGACCCATTTAGATACTAACCGATTTAACGACGAATGTAACGCTGGTTAAATATGAAAAACAACAAATAAAGGAAGCACAATGGCGCATTATTTTGGGTTTGTACCTTCAGATAAATTGAAAGCATTAATCATTGATGCTGAGCAAATCATTGCATCAAATGAGGAGGTAGAATACTACCCATATCGTGATGCTCTAACGCACCAAACAGCACGCGATCTGATTGATAACTTGTTGGTCGGTCTGGTTGAGATTATCCCAAATCCTGAGCGTCAAGCATCTATGCGTAAGGTTGTCGTTACCGTTGAGCGCTCGACCGATACCCTACTTAATATTTTACTTGGTAAAGAAAACAACGAAGAAGTCATGCCAAGCTTTCATTTTTTGAGAGATCGCGCCACTTTTATTGATAATGATGGTATCAAACGTGTGGGTTTTAAACTGTCAGAAAAACATGCTGAAATTATTGATAAAGGTTTCGCTGCCATCACGCCTGAACATATCGATACCAAAACCTTTAAAATTGCCCTTGAGACTATGAACGAAGAAACCTTAACGCATTTTATCAGCCGCTTCGCTGAAACCTTAAAGCTAGGTATGATTAAACGTAAATCCGTACCCATTGCCAAAGCGGCTATTGATAAAGGCATGAGTATGGCGCTTAATAAGCTGTTACCTGACTTGCCAGATAGCTCGTTGAATCGTTTAGCCAACTATTATCGTCCTTTTATCGTAGAAAAGCCTGAATAGCTGCCAATGTTCGATTAATTTTGTCCAAAAAGTCAGATGACATTGGGCATATTCACTAAAATTTGCTAAAATAAGCGGCACTTTTTACCAAAGGCACACCCGATGACCCAAATCAGCAATCAAGAAATTGAAAAAACATTACGCAACTCAGAATGCTTAATCAGCAGTATAGAAGTTGCTGCCGCATATGAGCGCTTGGCGGCTCAGCTTAACCTGCACTACGCTGGTCTAAACCCGATTGTTATGGTCGTTATGAACGGTGGACTTATCCCAGCCGGTCAATTGCTGACTCACCTGACCTTTTATCATCGTATGCACTATATCCATGCTTCACGCTATCGTGATAATGAAGGAACCAATGAGCTTGATTGGAAGTTTAAGCCTGATGTGAATATTGAAGGCGAGCACGTCTTATTGATCGATGATATTTTTGATGAAGGCATCACGTTAAAAACTGTGGTTGAAGAATTGAGTAAAGAAAATCCTTTATCGATTGAATCTTGTGTTCTACTCAATAAAGAGCATGATCGTAAAGTTAAAGGTTTTGACGTTGATTTTGTCGGTATTAATGTCGCAGACCGTTATGTTTATGGCTGTGGTATGGACTTCCATGGCTACTTACGTCATCTGCCTGGCATCTATGCTATTAAAGAAGATAAAATTTAATCAGTTTTTTTCAAGTAATAGCACAATAAAAAAGCACCCATTGGGTGCTTTTTTATTGCTTGTTGATAATACACGTAATCAATATCAATTTAAAACTGCAATGCCAAACCCGTATGGCGCTCAGTCGGTGTCTGAACGGCCTTTTCAAAAGCATTTTTTGTACTATATATAGTTACCTGTTTTTTAGCACGGGTTACCGCTGTATAAATAAGCTCTTTGCTCAGTAACCTTGCGTGACTATTATCAAAGGTAATAGCTACATGGTCAAACTCAGACCCTTGAGACTTGTGAATGGTCATCGCATATGCTGTGGCGATTACCTCTTCATTTAGTAGATTGACGGCAATCCCCTGCGCCTTATTTTCAAAGAACACTTCAAGTCGGCTTCTTTCGTCTCCTGTTTGCAAGCAAAAACCGATATCACCATTAAACAATCCTAGCTCATAGATGTTTTGTAGAACCATAACGGGACGACCATGGAACCATGTATTTTGACCTAGCGGTAGCTTTAGTTCAGCAAGATGCCATTGAGTGATATGGTTATTAATGTAGTGATCGCCCCACTCGCCATTATGACCAGCACTTAAAATCCTAAATTGGTTAAATGTTTGCATTAATGAAGCAATCGTATTTTTTACCAATTCTGGCGCGGATTTTTTTATTGGATTTTCTACTAGAAATCTAACTTTATTTATATATATTTGGTAATTTAGAGTTATTTTTGAAATAATTTTTTTATTGCTTAGGCTATTTTGTATCTCATTATTTATAAGACTCTCTGCTTTCGACGTATTTATATACTGAAAGCTCAATGACTCGTCCTGTTTTAGTAACTGCCAAATGGCTTGAGTATCTGTCTTATTAATTTGATTGGCTAGCTTGCCAATACCTGAGTCTGCGCTAAATCGGCGACTCTCTGTTAGCTTTGCATGTATGGGTTGTAGCAATGGAATGCGGCATAAGTCAGCCAGTACTGCCCCTGCATCTACCGCTGCTAACTGATTAGCATCCCCTAGTAGTATAAGCCTAGCGCCTGGTTTCACCGCACTCACAAGATGATTAGCCAGCTCTACCCCTAGCATAGATGCTTCATCAACGATGATAATATCTTCGCCGAGTGGATTATTTGCATTGTAACGAGGTCTGCCAGTCCGGCCAATACCTAACAAGCGATGAATAGTCTTGGCCTCTTGCAACTGTAATTCAACATCCGCTGTATCCAGAGCCGCTTGTAAAGACTCCTGCATTCTCTGTGCAGCCTTACCAGTCGGTGCTGCTAATGCTAGGCTGGCACTGTCAGTGCTGAATTTAATATCTTCATGCTCATTACCCCCACCTTCTGTAGCTTGTTGCAGCGCAATCACTAGCTGAGCAACCGTATAAGTTTTACCTGTACCTGGGCCACCAGTAATAATACTGAATGCATTGTTATTAGCGACATTAATGGCCATTATCTGCTGCTCATGCAGATTTTCGGGTATCAATATTTCTAGAGGTTTTATTTGCTGAGTTAAAATATTATTGATACGCTCTGCTAAGTTGAATTCTGCTTGCCATGCGCGGTGTAGCCAAAAAGTCAGTGATGCTGTTGAATTTTTGGCGTTTTGTTTATTAGTTAATTGATAAACAATAGGTTTATTATTTTTACTTAGGCTATTTCTATTATTCACGTTAGAATTAGCGTCAGCGAATAAAGTATGCTCATCGATTAACTTAGCAAAAGACGTTAAGTTGGTATCTCTCAATAACTGGTAAAGTAATGCAACTGCATCAAACCTCTTAACCAATATCTCTTTTTCATGATTACTGAGTGCCATCTGAGCCCAGAGCTGAGCTCGCTTGCCAAACATGATGTCTAGCAGGATAAATAATGATAGCTCATCTGTAGAATCATCCTCTTGTTGCATGTCTATTTTAGTATCAATCAGTGCTAGGATTGGTGTTGCTAGCATCTCCAATAATTGCTGCTGCCAAGCGTATAACGTGACTCGCTCTCCATTGATTTGCCCTTGTATCGGCGCTTCATTGTCTTCGGCCTCAATGGTTAAAACCGTATGCCCCTCTTCTAAATGAATGGCTAACATAACGAATAAAGCATTAAATAAGCCACTTTGTTCCATCTGATTGATTGATTTGCTGTCAACATTAACCGTTGTGTCAGTCACGTTATACGCTAAATGCGTTTGCTGACGGCGCAGCAAAATATAATCACTGATATTACTAGCCCAGCTCTCTTGTAAGCTAACGGCCGCTCTGCTCTTATTGTTATTATTACTCATAGTGCACTTGTCTCTATTGTTATCCAGTTAATCGCCATCATGGTTATTCTTCATTTAATTCGCTATTTATGACCCACTAATCTGGTATGCCAAATAACGCATCTAGGGCCTTAATGAACTCAATTGGAATATCCCACTTGACTAATCCATAGCGGTCGCTGTGCATTGAGTGGCTATTATCAGCCTCATTAACATCTTGCGATAGGTCAGCAGCTGCTTGGGAGTCTGAGTCATATACCCCCCGTAAAAAAACATATTCAACAGCCCCAAGATACTTATCTTCATTACCTGCATAATCACGAATTCTCATTGCAAGGAAGCGATGTAACGCTACTTGATAAATCGCTGCCTGTAACCAATATCCTGCCTTTGACATGGCTTGCTTGAGCGTACTTTCATTATAATTACTTAGGCTATTTCCTAAAAAATTACTTTTATAATCGACAACGTAATACTTGCCAGCATGCTCATATACCAAATCAATTTCGCCACGCAGATAACGATATAGATGCGCTTTATTTTGTGGAACAAGATTGACGTGTTTGTCAGCTTCATTCGGGAGATACTGCTGAAAGAGGCTATTGATATCTTGCGCTTTAAAGCGTTCTGACAGCCCCATATTAAACTCTAACTCAGCAAATCTCTGACTTGCATTGATAGACTGTAAGGGCTGATTAGATGCTAATAATGGCGCCTGTAGCACCTCTTCAATCCAGTTAATTAATGCCTCATGCTTTGCAGCATCTATTAAGTCTAAATCAGGTATACGACCATCTTCTTTATTCTTTGCTTGTAATAGTCGGCTTTGCTGTTCAGCGCTACTATAAACCAAAGGCAGCTGATAACTACTGACTGCTCTATCAATCACCTGAGACCACTGCGATTTATTATTGAAATCAATTTTTTCAAATATTTCATGCAAAAACGTAC
>NZ_DATIRM010000389.1:0-2054 GCF_035469765.1 Psychrobacter sp. | reverse complement strand
GCCGAGCAAGACAGCGCCCACTGCCATCCAAACCAGACTACTCTCATCAATAGGATTGACACTGGCCATCAAACAAATCGCTAGAATAATCAACAGCTGCGCAACTAATATCCAGCTGCGCCGACGTCCTAGCATTTTGGTCAATATAGGTAATGGCACTGCATCCACTAAGGGCGCCCAAATAAACTTAAATGAGTAACCCAAGGCAGCCCAGCTAAACATAGTCACGACACTGCGATCAATACCTGCTTCACGCAGCCATAACGACAAACTTGAAAAAATAAGCAGAATTGGAATGCCAGCGACAAAACCCAAAAACAGCATGATAATAGCGCGACGATCAAGATAGGCTTTCGCCGCCTCACCCCATGATTTTTCAGCGACTGGAGGATTGGGTGGCACAGATTTGACAGCGGACATAACAACTCACCAAAACTTAGAATTAAAAATACAAAACTAGCCAGAATAGACGCAAATAATCGCTCTAATAAACAGCAGAGTAAAACCCGTCCTGCCTATAAATCACTATTCTTTATCTATTAAACCCTGCTTGATTTTGTACAAAGAGAATCACGTAAAGCAAAATTGAATAATGGTACTTGAGAACGTCTATCTTGACTAGGTGTTTTTGCATTAACTGCTTGATTGAGCGTATCAGCTATACTCTATAGCTCACCTTGGTAATTACATGTATCTTAACCTTTCTTAACTATAAACCGCCCTTTACCTTTTATGGTGTTTTTACTTGAGCTCTCCATATAATCTTTATAGTAATGAGTTGCCTATATTCCATATATGTATAAATAGATAGCTATTTATTATATACAAGAATAATAGCTTTGATTTACACTATAGTCTTGATACATTTTTTGGGCTTTAGCTTTTATAAATACTACTGACTCTTTGTATAACGGGATTAACTTATGGCAATCGACGTAGTGGTCAATCAGCGACATCTGCAAATTCAACTTAAACAGTTGGAAACAGTGTGGCATACCGTAATTAATGGCTATAATTTAAGTCAGGCAGCAACGGTACTGCACACCAGCCAATCAAGTTTATCAAAGCATATCGCAGCGCTTGAAAACCAGCTGAAAACTGAGGTGTTCGTGCGCCAAGGTAAGCGTTTGACAGGGCTTACGACCATGGGCACCGCGCTCATGCCGCATATTGAATCTATCTTTGCTGAGATTCGTACTATTGAGAACTTAAGTCTTGATTTTAACAATCCTAATATTGGTACACTGACGATTGCAACGACTCACACGCAGGCACGTTATGTATTGCCAGAGGTGGTAAAAGCGTTTAAAGAGCGTTTTCCTAAAGTCAATCTAATCTTGCAACAAGCAGACCCCGAAACCATCGCACAGATGGTGATACGAGGACAGGCTGATATTGGTATTGCTACCGAGTCTTTGCTACACAACAATTATCTGCGCTGCTACCGTTATTACGATTGGACGCATCGCGTTATTGTGCCAAGCGATCATGAACTTGCAGGACTGGAATCTATTGATTTACCCACCCTTGCCAGCTATCCAATCGTAACTTATCACGGCGGTTTTACAGGGCGCGGTGCTATTGATAAAACCTTTAGCGACGCAGGTCTTGAACCGGACATTGTATTGGCAGCACTTGATGCGGATGTGATTAGTACTTATGTAGGCTTAGGCTTGGGGATTGGTATTATTGCAGAAATGGCATTTGAACCAAGTCATTATCAGAACCTAACTGCGATACCAGTCGACCATTTTGGACGCTTTACCAGTTGGATGGCTGTACGTGATGATGCAGAAATTCGTCAGTATGGTCGAGCCTTTATGGAGCTGTGTCAAAAGCAGTTTAGTAAATAAGATAAGCTTTATACAAATAGTATAGGGATGATACATTCGCCCCTATACTATTTAGTTAGCGTAGTCTGCTCTATCATGATTTTATATATTCATAAATCTTGTAGCTATCTTAATTACGTTGTAGCTATTAAGGAACTCTATATGATTCATATATACATGAGTTTTCCAATAAATTTTTAAATGCATTCATAAGCCCTAATA
>NZ_DATIRM010000388.1:0-1881 GCF_035469765.1 Psychrobacter sp. | reverse complement strand
TAGAATCTAAACGCGAGCCGACCGCGCAGTGGCTTGAAATTATGCAAATGGTACAAGATACCTTGTCGCTGCAAGTGGCGCATATTGTACGGTATCAAAAATCGTTTTTTGCCCATGAGCTAGTAGAGCAATTACAACAGTTTGTAAAAGCGCCAGCATTGCCAGAAACGGTACAGCTTATTGTACCTATGCCAAAAAACCATGCAGCAGCGGTACCGCAAGTCTTTGCCAATGAATATAACCAACGTGTGGCAAACGCGCCAGATACCTTAAGCTTAGATAGAATCATCAAGCAATCATGGGCACATGGCTTACCTGATCCTGATATTTTAGAGGTGTTCTTAGAAGAAGCTGAAGCGCTCACCAACCGTAATGAATATCTACAGTTATTCTTAAGCGATGTTGGTGATATGATTGCACTGCAAGCACTACAGCGTGACTTGCATACCCTAAAAGGCGGTGCACGTATGGTCACGGCCAGTGGTATCGCTGACCTAGCTCATGAAATGGAGTCGGTTTATCAAGACTTTGTTGATCGACGCCGACCGGCGACAAAAAAGGTATTAGAGCTATTGACGGCTTGTCATGATTGGCTTGCAGACGCGGTGTTTATCCTCTCACAGCAGGTTAATCCGCCAACGCCGAGCTTGTTGATTGAGGCATTAAAGCAATTTAGTAAAAATCCTGATAGCTTAAAGCAGATACCAAAAGAAACCCTGCAGCCTCAGCGTGACGCGATTTTAATTGCCAAAGAAAATCAAGAAACCACCTATATCCAAAAAGATATCAGCGCCATGCCGCTGATGGTCAGCGATGCTAATGAGCAAGAGCAAAATGCCAATAATAACGAGATGATTCGTATCTCAGGTGGTTTGATTGAGCATATGATTAATCTGTCGGGCGAGTCGGCAATTAACCGTGCTCGTATCGATATGGGTATCAGTAGCTTGACCAACAGTATTGAAGAGATGGGAACCACCGTACAGCGGCTAGCCGATCAGTTACGCCGAATGGAGTTCGAGCTTGAAGCACAGATTTTATCGCAAATTGATGAAGAATTAGTCAATCATGAAGGCTTTGACCCGCTAGAGATGGATCAGTATTCCTCTTTAAATCAGTTGTCAAAATCTTTGTCAGAGTCGGCATCGGACTTGGTTGATATTAACCATACTTTATTAGAAAAAACGCGTGATAGTGAAAGTCTATTGCTCCAGTTATCGCGGACACAGACTGAGCTCCAAGATGGCTTAATGAACTCACGTATGGTGCCTTTCACGCGATTAACACCAAGGCTTGAGCGTATCGTCCGTCAAACGGCTAATGAGCTGAACAAATCGGTTGAGTTAAAAATTATCAATGCTGATGATGAGATGGACAGAACTATCCTAGAACGCATCACTTCACCGCTTGAGCACATGTTACGTAACGCAGTCGATCATGGTATCGAAAATGTGGCAGCAAGGCTGGCAGCAGGTAAAGAGCGCAGTGGTCAAATCACGCTAGAAGTACTACGTGAAGGAAGTGAAATTGTCATTTTACTAAATGACGATGGACAAGGGATTGACGTAGAAGCCGTACGTGAAAAAGCCATCTCTCAGGGTTTGATTGACGCCAAAGATAGGAATCTTAGCGACCTTGATATCATGCAATATATATTTAATGCCGGTCTTAGTACCAGCAAACAGGTCACGCAGATATCAGGGCGCGGCGTCGGTATGGACGTTGTTATCAGTGAGATTCGTCAGCTAGGCGGCTCAGTATCAGTGCTATCAGAGCTTGGAAAAGGATCGAGCTTTACCATCCGTGTACCATTAACGGTAGCTGTGTCTGATGCTTTGGTAGTTCGAGCAGCCGATCGTTACTATGCCATACCTTTGGTGC
>NZ_DATIRM010000387.1:0-5673 GCF_035469765.1 Psychrobacter sp. | reverse complement strand
TTTAGCTCGCTCATTAAACTGTGACCAGCTTTCGATATAGTCATGATCATAATCGCCAGCATGCCAGCGCTGCATCGCGTTATCAAATAGCTCAGCCAAACGTGTCATCGGTACATCCGCTTTAGCAATCTCAGCCGCGATTGCTGCCCGACTGCCAAAAGCAGGATCTGACTTGATAAACACATCCTTATGATTAAATTCGTCAAACTGCGGCAATACGTAGCTATCTGGCGTAGTTAAGTCGATGACAGATGTCATAGCAACATTATTATCATTACTGCTATCTATAAACGATTGGTAACGTTCCCAAAAGTGCCGTGCAGAATCTTGTTGTCTGACCAAGCTACCGGTAAAAATCGCATCAATGCGGCGCTGGGTGATGGCATAATGCTGACCGAGCATTTGTGCTTGAATGCCGCCTAACTCTGACAGCTGGTCATAATTTTCTTGACCAAATGATGCTTGACCATGACGCGCTAAAAGCAGAGTTGTCATAACGTATCGCCTTATTTTTGACACTTTTTAAATGCATTGTTTGATACATTTTCAGTTAATTATTCTTCAGTTTTACTCTTCCACTTTATTAGAGCTTTGCACAAAATAACTCTTTGGCAAAATCCCTTTGATAACCGCTTTTATGGGACTGGGTAGCTTCTCGATAGCGGCGGTATCAACACCCATATCTTGCAGGTGCGGCTGCATATGAGTGGTAAATAGCGCTTCGCCTTCATACTGAGCAATCAGCTTTAGACATTTAGCATGTAGTACATGGACGATAATCCAGAAGTTCTTAAACGCAGGATTTGTGGTTTGTTTGTGATAATAGCGGTAGTAAATTTGTTGAACAATACTAGCTAAACGGAATAGACCAAACACCTCATAAAACGTCCAGTTATCTATCTCTAACCCCGTCTTTTCAAGATAATAAGCAACCACTTCATCACGAGTCATCATACCTTTTAAATGTGTCGGCTGACGGCGTGACTGCTGCATGATGATATTGTCATCTTCCTCAATCCAGTATGCCAAGGCGCTACCCAAATCCATCAAAGGATCACCAAGTGTCGCCATTTCCCAATCAAGCACGCCGATAACCTTAGTTGGATCTGCTGCATCCAAAATCACATTATCAAAGCGCCAATCATTATGAATAACACAGGTTTTGCTATCAGCAGGTGTGTGCTTAGTTAGCCACTGACGCACTAAAGCAAAACTTGGTACGTTGAGTGTTTTTGCTTTGACATAGCGGTTATTCCAGCCACTCACTTGCCGCTCACAATAACCCTCGCCACGACCAAGATTGACCAAATCAGGATGCTTTTTATAGTCTACTTGATGCAACTCGACCAAAGCATCGATAACATTGGTACATAATGCATGCGTCTGCTCTACATCTAAATCAACACCTTTTGGCAAATTGGCACGCGGGATGATACCTTCCATACGCTCCATCACATAAAAATCCGTACCGATAACATTTACATCAGTACATAGCGCTACCATTTTGGGTACATAAGGATAAGCGTCTTTTAAAGATTTTTGCACGGTATACTCACGTACCATATCGTGTGCTGACTTAGCTTTAGTGCCTTTTGGTGGGCGACGTAAAATCAAGTCTTGGCTTTTACCTTCACCGTGATTTTGACTGTCATATTGCAAGCGGTAAGTCCAATTGGACGCTCCACCTGCAAACTGAGTCACCGTTGGCTCGCCTGATACATCGATGCCTTGATCGCGCAACCATTCGCTGACAGCGAAGGCATCGAGCTCCTCACCTTCGCGGACAGCGCCACTTTTATCTAGTACTTTATTAGATACTTCTTTATCCATAGTATTGCTCTGATTAGCAGTTGCCATAAGACAGTCCTTATCGTGTGGTCAGTTATTTTTATTGATTATTCAGGGGTGAAGAATCCACTATCAAATGATTGATAGTGGATTTATGGTTATGGTCGCCGTTAAGCTTGTTTTGTATTAGTTATAGACACAAGTCTAAGTTACCTTACGATTTAGCAGGCTTCGACGAGCGACTAAAACCCTGACGCTTTAACTCTAGCTTGGCAATCATGGTTTTATGCACTTCATCAGGACCATCGGCTAAGCGTAGCGCTCGAGCTTGGGCAAAAAAGCTTGGCAACATGGTATCTTGGCAAACGCCCATACCGCCATGAATCTGAATCGCCATATCAACCACTTCTTGTAACACGGTTGGGGCAACAACCTTGATAGCAGAGATTTCAGTCAATGCTGCTTTGGTGCCTTGTGCGTCCATTTTTTGCGCTGCATATAGTGTCAGCAAACGGGCTTGATCAATTTTAATACGCGCTTCAGCAATACGCTCAAAGTTACCACCCAGTTGTAATAAGGGCTTACCAAAGGCGGTACGCTGCATACCGCGTTTAACGGCCAGCTCGAGCGACTTCTCAGCAGCACCAATACAACGCATACAATGATGAATACGACCTGGCCCTAGCCGACCTTGCGCAATCTCAAAACCCATACCTGGTCCACCGATAAAGTGGCTGACGGGCACACGTACATTATCAAAGCTGACTTCTCCATGGCCATGCGGTGCATCATAATCGCCAAATACTTTTAGCATGCGCTCAATATTAACGCCCGCAGTTTTTGCTGGAACTAATACCATCGAATGTTGGTGATGACGGTCTTTACTGTCATCAGGGGTATAGGCCATGACAATCAATATATCAACTGCAGGGTCACCAAGACCGGACGACCACCATTTACTACCATTGATAATAATCTCATCGCCATCGACAACAGCAGTCGCTTGCATATTGGTTGCATCACTAGAGGCAACATCAGGCTCAGTCATACAAAACACCGAACGGGTTTTACCTTCCAAGATTGGCATCAACCATTTGTCTTGCTGCTCTTGTGTGCCATAGCGCCACAACAGCTCCATATTGCCACTATCAGGAGCATTACAGTTAAAGACATAAGGCGCAAGTAAGCTGCGACCAGTCAATTCGGCAATCGGTGCATAATCAGTAACCGAAAGCCCAGCACCTAACGTATCATCCGGCAAAAATAAATTCCATAGGCCGGCTTCACGTGCTTGCTTACGTAAGCTCTCATACTTCTCTGGCCACTGCCAATTTTTCCAATTACCATCAGGATTTTGCTGATGACAATCTGCCCAAAATTGCGCTTCAATGGGCTCAATATGGGTTTCGATAAATGCTTTTACTTGGGCATGCATGGCTTGACCATGTTCTGTTGCTGTAAACATCAAGGTATTGCTAGACATAATGATTTCCCTATCCTTATTAATTATCTCAATCACGTTTTTATAACAAGTTTAATGACAATATTCATAGTGTACGTACGTAAACTCTGTATCGTATGCACCATTTATAACACAGCGATTGTTTTTAAACAGCAAAAAGGCGCGACCCGCTAGGACACGCCTTTTACAAAACACAAACAATGTATGAATGACAGTCAAAACACTAAAGTAGTTTCCTCTAACAGCACTATATTTTTTATAGTTACTTTAAAATAGTTACTTTAGAGTGCTTATTTAGAAAGCTACTTTAAAATATTTAAACGGCTGTTGAAATCAAAGCGTGCCAAAGCATCTGGTAGCTTATCAATCGCCATACTAAGTGTTGCTTCTGCCGCTTGTGACAGACCTAGCTTTTCTGCAAGTGTTGGCTTTTGGCGTGAATGCAAAGCATACACTTCGTTGTTCTCCATACGCTCTAATAAATAACTGTCCGATGTCTGCAATTTATCCACCAAGTTCAAATGCAGCGCATCTTCACCATACCAATGCTCGCCTGTCGCGACTTTATCTACATCAAGCATACCGCGATAACGATTGACGAAGTGCTTAAATAACTCGTGTGTTTGCTCTAACTCTTCTTGGTATTTGACACGATCTTCATCATCATTTTCACCGAATACGGTCACGGTACGTTTGTAATCACCAGCGGTAAACATCTCATAATCGACATCATGATTTTTGAGCCATTTATGAAAATTAGGCAATTGTGATACCACACCGATAGAGCCAATAATGGCAAATGGCGCCGCCACAATATTATCGGCTACACAGGCCATCATATAGCCACCACTAGCTGCAACCTTATCGACGCAGACGGTGAGTTTCAAACCGGCATCTTTTAGACGAGCCAATTGTGCTGCGGCTAAACCATAACCGTGTACTACGCCGCCGCCCGACTCCAGACGCACCACCACTTCATCGCCTTTATTCGCCGTGCTGATAAGTGTGCTAATCTCTTCACGCAGATGTTTGACAGCAGTTGCTTTGATATCACCATCAAAGTCGAGTACGAAAACTTGTTGCTTGCTATCGTTGTTTTTTTTCTTGGTTTTCATTTTTAGGGCTTGTTTTGCTTTTTTAGCCAACGTTTTTTTGAATTGTTTGAGGGCAGCTTTACCTTGGGTCGCTTCCATCAAATCTTCACGGCGCTGCTCTTGGTTTTTATTCAGATGGATAACTCTTAGCTCAACAGGATTTTTAGAGGGATTAAAAAGCATGAGTACGATTCCTTAAATGATTGAGACAGTCTTGGTGTCATTTTATAAGTTAGGCTGATATGTGCACGCTCGCTTATATTTTCAAGCAGAGGAACAATATTTAACCTAATGCAATTGTTACGGCATAAATACGGCTTATAGCCATCTTTACTAAGCTTTGATTGGGCTGATTCGGTTGTATAACAAAGGCAGATTAGGCATAATATACGTTTACACCAAATTTTCTGTAGCCAACGTGATGACTATTTGTCTTAATCGCGTTGTTTGCGCTTCTTTTAGCTAATAACTTATTTAGCTAATAACCGCAATCGCGCAACGATGGCTGCATTATTGTATTTCGAATTGGGCTGACAACTGGATAACCATATTATGACGCATAGCGAATACCGAGACGAATATTGCGGAGCCGTAACCGAAAGCTTAATTGAGCAAACCATTAGTGTCGTAGGCTGGGTACATCGTCGTCGCGATCACGGTGGAGTGATTTTTTTAGACATGCGTGACCGCGCTGGTATCTTGCAGGTAGTTGTCGATCCTGATACCCCAGAAGCATTCGCTACTGCTGATGCGGTACGTCCTGAATATGTACTAAAAATCACAGGTCGTGTCCGTCAACGCTACGCAGGCACTGAAAACGCTAATATGACTAGTGGTCATATTGAGCTGTTGGCCAAAGAAATTGAAGTGCTGGCAAAATCTGAAACCCCGCCATTCCCATTGAATGATGAGAAAAGTACGGTATCAGAAGATCTACGTCTCAAATATCGCTATCTTGATATGCGCCGTCCACAAATGCAAGATCGCATGGTATTCCGTGCTAAAGCCACCTCAGCGATTCGTCGTTACCTAGACGATCACGGCTTTTTAGACGTAGAAACGCCTATCTTGACCCGTGCAACGCCAGAAGGCGCGCGTGATTATCTGGTGCCTTCACGTACACGTCCGGGTAGCTTCTTTGCCTTACCACAGTCGCCACAGCTGTTTAAGCAATTATTGATGGTAGCCGGTTTTGACCGCTATTATCAAATCGCTAAGTGCTTCCGTGATGAAGATTTACGTGCTGATCGTCAGCCTGAATTTACCCAAGTTGATATTGAGACTTCTTTCTTAAATGAAGAAGAAATCATGAATATCAACGAAGGTCTA
>NZ_DATIRM010000386.1:0-2439 GCF_035469765.1 Psychrobacter sp. | reverse complement strand
CTTTTATAAATGGGCTTTTATAACTGATTAAATGCGTCTGGGCAGTCCGAAATATATCGAATCCAATCAGCGCTCGCGGGGCAGTTTATCTTATTATTGGTCATTTATCCTATTCTATTTTAGCGTTATCAATAACCTTGACCTATGCTGAATAAACGGTAAAGATAAATTTGGTAAATTTCGGCTTTACCGTTTGAAGTGGATGTTGAGACGTAACTTGATGTGGTGACTCTTGAGAGAGTCAAACCCTCCAAGATTAAGAAAAGGCTACTCAATAATGAGCAGTTTTGAAAATTGGGAATATATGAATGTATCTGATTACTATACAGATAGTTATCACCTTATAGTGTTAGTAACCATCCAGCGGCTCCGCAACTTATCACCACTAGCCAAGCAGGTAGTCTCCAGAACATCAAAGCTATTAGAGCAATTAATGCCAAACCAAAATCTTTTGCTTCAAAAATCGCGCTTGTCCATACAGGCTGATAAAGCGCTGCCAATAACAACCCAACGACCGCTGCATTGATACCAGACAAGGCGGCTCTTGTGCGCAAATTTTGGCGTAGAGTCTCCCAAAATGGTAGGACGCCCATAACTAACAAAAATGACGGCGCAAAGATTGCTAGCAAGCAAATCATCCCTCCTAACCAGCCACTAGGTGCTTGGTTCATCGAGCCACCCAGAAATGCAGCGAAGGTGAATAAAGGTCCTGGTACTGCTTGCGTGGCACCGTAACCTGCCAAGAAAGTATCGTTACTTATCCAACCTGCGGGAACAATTTCAGCTTGTAATAATGGTAACACTACGTGTCCACCACCAAACACGAGTGATCCTGCACGAAAGAAGGTATCTACCATAGATAAGGTTTGGCTTGGGTACAAGGCTGTTAGCAGCGGCAAGCCGATGAGCAATGAGAAAAATAAGAATAACCAAACAACCCCAGTCCGACGTCTCACAGTAATAGGCAAAGGGTCATGAGCCATTACTTTTTCAGGCTTGAACCATAGTATTCCAATGATGGCAGCAATAGCAATAACGCTCACTTGAGCTAATGCAGAGGGTACCAGAAGTACAAAACAAGCAGCTAGCGCCATGATAGACACTCGCGCAACATCGGTGCAGAGATTTTTCCCCATTCCCCATACCGCTTGTGCAACCACAGCCACCGCCGCTATTTTTAAACCATGCAGTACGCCAAGTGGAATAATATCCCCGTAACTGGTAACACCTATGGCAAATAAAATAAGCGCTATGGCAGAGGGCAAGGTAAAACCTGCCCAAGCAGCAAGCGCGCCAGTATATCCTGCTCGAGACAACCCTATAGCAATACCAACTTGGCTGCTAGCAGGTCCTGGTAAAAACTGACAGAGCGCGATTAAATCGGCATAGCTGTTTTCAGTTAGCCACTTGCGGCGTATCACAAATTCATCACGGAAGTATCCCAAATGAGCAACGGGGCCACCAAATGAGGTTAGACCTAATCTAAGGAAAATAAGAAAAACAGCCCATGCTGATCTGCTTTCAATATTAGCGTTATTATGATGTACCACGAGTCACTCTCCTTGGCAGACCCTATGAAGAGAAAGTATTATCAATTAAAGTCACATATAAAGTTTGATTGGCTATTTGGTCTTATTTTTTACTTACTACTCAGCATCATCTAATAGTTTATTCAGGGTCTCTATCATAGCGTCATCTATGATATTTTCTTCTACATAATCCACTATCTGATAGAGCGTCGCCAGATCCATTGCGCGAATACCTAAGGCAGCTAACTGCGTATTAATCACCTCTAAACGCTCGTTATCTTCAGCGCCGTCACTCGCGAACCAATACATCTGCTCTAGCAAGGTATCTTGTTTGGTTAATGTTGAATAACTGTCGCCATGAATAAATAAATTAAAATAATAAGGCATCTCTACATCATTAATAAAAAAGGTACGCTTACAATCGAGGGTATAGGCTTGTGCCTCTTCACCGTCAATGCCATCAACGCCTGCGTCATTTTTGTCGTCTTCATCATGTTCAAGCACTTCTTTTACCAATCCCTCTAGTAGTTGGTAGCGCCCTGCTTTTATTTTATGATTATAAATAATACTGGCATCCGCGATTGCTTCAAAGATAATGGCGCTAACATCTAAAGTATGATTATCAATATCATAGAAGCTCTTTAATGCAGGTAAAAATTCAGTTAGCTGCTCTTCAGGGACTTGGATGAGAAACTGCTGCTCATATATCTTAATCATGTCTTCAGGCGCATAAGTATTGGCAGTATCAGTCTCGTTTCTACCGGTAGGCTGCAGTGGCAAAAAATTATACGGGTTATCATTGGTCATTTGGGACGGCCTTTTATGGGTGTTAGCTTTAATAACTGTCTGCTATTAAGAAATAATATGCGTTTCTAAGGGCATATTATTTCTTAATATGCCCTTAGAATTT